>NZ_NOIW01000014.1:0-88597 GCF_002708645.1 Sphingobium sp. IP1 | reverse complement strand
TGGGCCTGCGGCCGATCGCGGCGCCGGCGCTGCTCGGTTCGCTGGGCTTTCGTCCCGGCGCCTTCGCGCCCAAGGCGTCGAAGATGAACCCGGCTTCGGGCCTCAAGCGCATGTTCGGCGCGCAGGGGCTGATCGAACTGGTCAAGTCGATTGCCAAGGTGGGGCTGCTGGGCGCGGTTGGCTTCTGGATGATCTGGGACCGGCTGACTGCGATCATCGGCCTGGGCAAGGCGGGGGTCGGCAATGCGATCAGCGACCTTGGCAACATGTTCATCCTGGTCTGCCTGGTGATGGCGGGCGGGCTGTTCGTGATCGCCGGCATCGACGTGCCGATGCAGATTTTCCAGCGCGGCAAGCGGCTGGGCATGAGCAAGCAGGACATCAAGGACGAGCATAAGGAAAGCGAAGGCTCGCCCGAACTCAAGGGGCAGATCCGCCGGCGCCAGTTCGAGGTGCTGAACGGATCGACCCGCCAGGCGGTGGCAGAGGCCAGCGTCATCATCACCAACCCGACCCATTTCGCGGTGGCGCTGCGCTATCGTCCGGGCGTGGATGCCGCGCCGGTCGTGGTCGCGCGCGGCTGTGATGCGATCGCGGCCTCGATCCGCGAACTGGCCGAGGATCATGGCGTGTCGGTGCTGCAATATCCCGAACTGGCGCGCGCCATCTACTTCACCTCGCGCGCTGGCGAGATCGTCAATGAAGGCCTCTACATGGCGGTGGCGACGGTGCTGGCCTTCGTCTTCCGGGTCGAGAACAAGATGGCGACGGAAATGGACCGTCCGTTCATCACCGTGCCCGAAGATCTGCGTTTCGATCCGGATGGAAAGAAATTGTAGAGAATTTGCTGATACTTGGCAGTTGATCGAAGAATTAGGGCGATGGTGAATTAAAGTTTAGCCACGCTTGTCCGTATTCTGTTTACGGGGACGCATTAGGATGGTGCGTCATGAACGAGTATCTTTCGCGTAGCGAGATTTCGCCAGTGGATCGGAGCGTCGTTCGCGCGCCGGTGCCGGCTGCGGCCGTTCAGCCGGTTTCAGCGACGGAATCGGCAACCGAGCAGGGCAATATGTCTGCCAGCGATGCGCGCAGGCAGGAGAGTTTTGCGGTCGATGTCGTTGCGGTCGACGAGGATGCCGCCGGCGCAGCCGAATATGCGCGCATCCATGCCCGGATCGCGGACATCCTGGCCGATATGCGCGCCGGGCAGGGGGATGTGTCGGTCGATGGCGCATCGGCCGCCGTCCAGGCGATGATGCCGCAGCCCTTCATCTACATTCCACTGCCGCCCGCCACCCGCGAGGCGGTGGAGCAGGCCGCCGATCTGGCCAAGCGGATCGCCCAGCAGGCCAGCTATGCCTATGCGGCCCAGGCGCATGTCGCGCGCGGAACCGTCGACCAGATCCTGTCCGCATCGGCGATCTGATCGCGGCCATGCCCGCTTTTTTGCGGGCTTTGCCATCAGCTTGAAAATCATTCCTAAACATCTTCGCGCTACGGCCGTTCTCTCATTTGAAAGGACGGCCCATGGCAACGACGACGACATCGGTAGGGAGCAGCATCCTGTCGGCGCTGGGTGCCAATTCGGGCATCGACACGAGCGCGCTCGTCACCAGCCTGGTCAGCGCCACCCGCGACCCGCGCCAGTCCGCGATCACCACCCAGCAGACGACCAACAATGCCCGCATCTCGGCGCTGGCGTCGGCCATCAGCTCGCTCGACACCTTCGCCGATGCGCTCACCAGCGTCCTGTCGGGTGCCGAATATACCGGCACGCCCAATTCGACCAACACCAACATCGCGTCGGTCAGTCTGCTGAGTGGCGGCACGCCGACCGGCATGCCGGCACAGCTGGTGGTGAAGTCGCTGGCGACCGCCCGCATCTTCGCCTCGACCTCGACCAGCGGCGCCACCAGCAGCACGGCGGTCGGTACCGGATCGCTCACCATCACGACGGCGGGTGGCAAGACCGCGACGATCACCGTCGATTCGAGCAATAACAGTTTTTCCGGCCTGGCTTCGGCGATCAACGCGGCCGACATCGGCGTGACCGCGAGCGTCGTCACTGATGCGCAGGGCACGCGGCTGGTGTTCAAGGGCGAAACCGGCGCGGCCAATGATTTCACCATCACCAGCTCGGCCAGCAGTTCGACCAGCGTCCTTGCCGGCCTCAACAGCAGCGCGATGACCTCGACGTCGGACCCGGCCAATGCGAAGATCACGCTCGACGGCACCGATTATGAATATGCCAGCAACACCATCGACGATGCGATCCCCTATCTGCGGATCGAACTGGCCGCGGCGGACGTCAACAGCACGGTCAACCTGACCATGACCCAGCCGACCGCGACGATGAAGGATCTGCTGCAGGAATTTGTCGACGCCTATAATACGCTGATGAAGGCGCTGAACACGTCGACCTCGACCGGGACGGATTCATCGACCGCGGGCGTCCTCAACGGTGTGTCGGCGGTGCGCGACATGAAGTCGCAGCTGTCGAAGATCACATCGACCCAGCTGGCTTCGACCGGCAGCTACAAGACGCTGGCCGATATCGGCATCGCGACCAACCGCGACGGCACGCTGACGCTCAACACCGACACGCTGGACAAGGCGCTGGCCGCCGATCCGGCGGGCATCACCAAGATGCTCAATCCCGCCAAGTCGACCGCCGACAATCTGGGCCTGTCGGGCCTGATGGACAGCGTGCGCGACAATATCGAGCTGGACAACGGCCCGATCAAGGCGGCGCAGGACCGTTATGAGAAGCTGGCCGACAGCCTGACCGAACAGCTCGAAAAGCTGGACGAGGACATGGCCGACTATGAGACGCGCCTGACTTCCATCTATTCGGCAATGCAGACCAAGCTGTCTGCGCTCAATGCAACCCAAAGCTATCTCCAGCAGCAGATCGATGCCTGGAACAAGAGCGACAGTTAATCGGGGACTTTGAAACATGTTCTATAATCACAGCTTTGCGGGTACGGCAGCGGCACGACGCTATGCGGCGGTGCATTCGGGCAGCCGGATCGAGGGCGCCACGCCCCACGCGCTGGTCAAGATCCTGTTCGACGAACTGCTGATCGCGCTCGATGCCACGGCGCTGGCCGAACGCAATGGCGACCGGCTGAAGGTGTCCGACAAGCAGGCGCGTGCCATGTCGATCCTGTTCGCGCTGGAAGCCAGCCTCGACTTCGACAAGGGCGGCGACATCGCCACCGGCCTGGCGCGCATCTATCGCGAGGCCCGCCGGCTGCTGCTGGTCAGCGCCAAGGAGCATGATGCTGCGCGGGTCGAGCAGGCGCGCGCCATGGTCGGCGAGATTGCCGATGCCTGGAGCCAGATCGGCCAGCCCTGATCGCTCACGGCGCGATCAGTCCATAGGCTGCCGACTGGCCCGGTTGCGGGGTTGCACCCCCTTCCGGTGGACTGTATAGGCGGCACTCGCACAAGGGCGGCCCGGCGGGGGCCGCCTTTTTGCGTTATATCCAATGCGCACGGACGCGCAGCATCAACCCAGAAAGGGAAGGCACATGTCGATTACGCCGCTCATGCCCGTTTACCCCCGGTGCGATGTGCGTCCGGTCCGAGGCGAGGGCTGCTACCTGATCGGGGAGCGCGGCGAGCGCTATCTCGACTTTGCCAGCGGCATCGCCGTCAATCTGCTGGGCCATGGCCACCCCAAGCTGGTGAAGACCATTGCCGATCAGGCTGCGACGCTGATGCATATCTCCAACCTCTACGGTTCGCCGCTGGGGGAGGAGTTTGCGCAGAAGCTGGTCGATAACAGTTTCGCGGACACCGTCTTCTTCACCAATTCGGGTGCCGAGGCGGTCGAGTGCGCGATCAAGGCCGCGCGCCGCTATCATTATGCCAATGGGCAAGCGCACCGGCACAAGATCATCAGCTTCGACAACGCCTTCCACGGCCGCACGCTGGGCACCATTTCGGCGACCAGCCAGCCCAAGATGCGCGATGGTTTCGAGCCGCTGCTGCCCGGTTTCCAGGTCGTGCCCTTCAACGATCTCGACGCGGCACTGGCGGCGATCGACGACAATACCGCCGGCTTCCTGCTGGAACCGGTGCAGGGCGAAGGCGGCGTGACCCCGGCAACCCAGGCATTCCTGGCCGGCCTGCGCAAGGCGTGCGACGAGCATGGCCTGCTGCTGATCCTGGACGAAGTGCAGTGCGGCTATGCCCGCACCGGCACCTTCTTCGCCCATGAGCAATATGGCGTGAAGCCGGACATCATGGCGGTGGCCAAGGGCATCGGCGCGGGCTTCCCGCTCGGCGCCTGTCTCGCCACCGAGGAAGCGGCCAAGGGCATGGTGTTCGGCACCCATGGGTCCACCTATGGCGGCAACCCGCTCGCCATGGCGGTGGGCATTGCGGTGCTGGAAGAGGTGCTGGCAGACGGCTTCCTGGAGCAGGTGACGGCGATGGGCGCACGTCTGCGTTCCGCGCTGGAGCAGATGATCCCGAACCATGACGACATGTTCGAGGATGTGCGCGGCATGGGGCTGATGCTGGGCGTCAAGATGAAGGACGCCTATGACGCGCGCGCCTTTGTCGGCCATCTGCGCGACCATCATGGTTTCCTGTCGGTATCGGCGGGCCAGAATGTGCTGCGCATCCTGCCGCCGCTCGTCATCGACGAAAGCCATATCGCCGAGTGCATCGAGAAGATTTCCGCCGGTGCGCGGAGCTTCGCGGACGCCAAGGCGGCCTGACCATATATTGCCCCGTTCGTGCTGAGTAGGGGCTGAGCGAAGTCGAAGCCCCGTATCGAAGCATCCTTCGATACGCCATTTCGACTTCGCTCAATGGCTACTCAGGACGAACGGTGGTTGGAAGCGGGGAAAACTTCCGATGACCAAGAATTTCCTGAATCTCACCGATGCGGGTGGCGACGCGATCGCCGCGATGATCGCCGACGCCATCGACCGCAAGGCAGCGCGCGCGGGCAAGCCCAAGGGTTGGGTCGACGCCGATGCGCCGCTGGCCGGCCACACGCTGGCGATGATCTTTGAAAAGAACAGCACGCGCACCCGCGTCAGCTTCGACATGGCGATCCGCCAGTTGGGCGGCAATTCGCTGATCCTGGACGGCGCGACCAGCCAGTTGGGACGCGGCGAGACCGTCGCCGACACCGCACGCGTGCTCAGCCGCATGGCCGACGCGATCATGATCCGCACCGACGATCATGCCAAGATCGAGGAAATGGCCGAATATGCCAGCGTCCCGGTCATCAACGGCCTGACCGACTTGTCGCATCCCTGCCAGATCGTCGCCGACCTGCTGACCGTGGTCGAGCATGGGCTGGCGCTGCCGGGCAGCCAATGGGCGTGGCTGGGCGACGGCAATAATGTTCTCCACTCGATCGTCGAGGCCGCCGGCCTGATGAAGTTCGACGTGCGCATGGGCATCCCTGAGGGCTATGATCCTGATCCGTCCTTTGCCGCCGCAGCGCAGGCAGCTGGTTCGACCATCACCCTGACCCGCGATGCGGCGCAGGCTGTGGCCGGCGCCGACGTTGTCGTCACCGACACCTGGATCTCCATGGGCCAGGCCCATGCCGAGGCGAAGCTGGCGGCGATGATGCCCTATCAGGTGACGCCGGAACTGATGGCGGGCGCCAAGGCGGACGCCAAATTCCTCCACTGCCTGCCCGCCCATCGCGGCGAGGAAGTGGTCGAGGCGGTGATCGGCGGTCCGCAGTCGCTGATCTGGGACGAGGCGGAGAACCGCATCCATGCCCAGAAGTCGGTTCTGCTCTGGGCGCTTGGAAAGCTGTAAGCTCACCCTATATTCGGGCGAAATTTTCCGTTCGCCCTGAAAGATGACGGGGCCTGTCCTGCGCTGGGAAGCGGAGGACGGGCCCTCGCGGCTTTCGGGGCGGGTGGATCGGAAGGAAATATCGTGACCAGTAGCAATGTCGATCAGGCCCTTGGCTTCACCATCCCCTCGCGCCATGTGCGCGGCCGTTTCGTTCGGCTGGGGCCGGTGCTGGACCAGGTGCTGTCTGCCCATGCCTATCCCCCGGCGATCGAGCGGGTGCTGGCGTCCTCGCTGGTGCTGGGCGCGCTGCTCGGTAGCCTGCTCAAGGATGCCGGCGGCCAGCTGACCCTGCAGGCGCAGACCGAAAATGGCGTCGTCAGCCTGCTGGTGGCCGATTACAAGGGCGGCGAACTGCGCGGCTATGCCAAGTTCGATGCCGAACGGCTGGCGGAAATCGGCAGCGATCCGACCCTGTTCGGCCTGTTCGGCAAGGGCTATCTGGCGATCACCTTCGACCAGGCGGCAACCGGCGAGCGCTATCAGGGCATCGTGCCGCTGGACGGATCGTCGCTGGCAGAGGCGGCGGAGCATTATTTCTTCCAGTCCGAACAGATCCCCAGCATCGTCCAGATCGCGACCCGGCATGAGCCGGGCGAAGGCTGCGTTGCGGCAGGCCTGCTGCTGCAGCATCTGCCCGAGGGCGAAGTGGGGCGCGAGCGCCTGCATGTGCGCCATGACCATCCCGAATGGGAGCATGTGCATGCGCTGGCCGGCACGCTGCGCGACGAGGAACTGACCGATCTCGACCTGCCGCTGACCGACATCGCCTGGCGCCTGTTCCATGAAGAAGAGGAAGTGCGCGTCACTGAGGCGACGGCGCTCGCCAAGGGCTGTCGCTGTGACCTTGCCCATATTCGCGATGTGATCGGCCGCTTCCCGGCGGACGAACGGGTGGCGATGGCGGACGAGAAGGGCATTATCGGCGTCGATTGCGCCTTCTGCTCGCGGCTGTTCCCGCTGGCGCTGGACAGTTTCGTGACCCATTGAAAGCCGGCGCGGGGCAATTGCGGCACGGCCGTTCGCCCCGCGCTATCAAATTGCCGCAATTGCGCGGCACAACAGGATGAAGCATGGCGCCGCTCCCCGGCGCCGATGACAAGGTCTGGACGCAAGATGGCAAGGCTGGGGCTGCAGGCGCTGGGCGCCGCGGCGGCAATGATGATGGCAAGCTGGGCCGGGGCGGCGAACGCGCCGCAACTGGCTGCGCTCGCCAAGCTGGAAACGGGCGAATGGGAATTGCGCCTGCGCGACGATCCCACCGCGCCGCCCCGCCGCCTGTGCGTGACGATGCCGCATCAGTTGCTGGAGCCGGCCAATGCCGGCCCCGGCTGCAAGCCGTTCGTGGTCAGCGATGCGCCTGCTGCCGCCACCGTGACCTTCGATTGCGGGGCAGCCGGCAATGCGCGCACCGACCTGCGCGTCGAAACGCCGCGCCTCATCCAGATACGATCGCAGGGGATCAGCGACGGCGCGCCCTTTTCCAACATGGTCGAAGGGCGCCATGTCGGGGCATGCCGCTGACCGGCGGCCCCCTTGCACTGCAACATAACGAGGACTAGCGCAGCATCATGGTCGCACAGAATGGAAAATTCGCCGTCGTCCTGCTTTCGGGCGGGCTGGATTCAATGGTCGCGGGTGGGCTTGCGCGCGAAGCGGGCTATCGCGTCCTGGCGCTGACGATCGATTATAATCAGCGCCATCGCGTCGAACTGCGCGCCGCGGCCAAGGTCGCGACGGCGCTCAACGCCATGTCGCACATCGTGCTGCCGCTTGACCTCACGGCCTTTGGCGGGTCGGCGCTGACCGCCGATATCGAAGTGCCCAAGGGTGGCGTGGGCGACGAAATCCCCGTCACCTATGTGCCGGCGCGCAACACCATCTTCCTGTCGCTGACGCTGGGCCTGGCCGAAGTCGCGTCGGCCAGCGACATCTATATCGGCGTCAATGCGCTCGATTATTCGGGCTATCCCGACTGCCGCCCCGAATTTATCGACGCGTTCCAGAAAATGGCGACGCTGGCGACCAAGGCGGGGGTCGAGGGCCATCCGATCCGCATCAATACGCCGCTGCAGTTCATGACCAAGGCGGACATCGTGCGCGAGGCGCATCGCCTGGGCCTAGATGCCGGGCTCAGCTGGTCCTGCTATGATCCTACGCCCGACAACAAGCATTGCGGCCTATGCGACAGTTGCCGCCTGCGCTCGAAGGGCTTCGAGGAAGCAGGGCTGCCCGATCCCACCGTCTATGCGACGCGTCCCGGAAAGGCCTGACACATGACCTATGCGGTCAAGGAAATGTTCCTGACCCTGCAGGGCGAAGGCGTGCAGGCTGGGCGGCGTGCGGTATTTCTGCGCTTTGCCGGCTGCAACCTGTGGAGCGGGCGCGAGCAGGACCGGCGCGATGCCGTCTGCCGCTTCTGCGACACCGATTTCGTGGGCACCGACGGTGATGGCGGCGGCAAGTTCGCGACCGCCGACGCGCTGGCCGATGCGGCATTCGCCTTCTGGGGCGAGGGGGAAGGCCCCTATATCGTCCTGACCGGTGGCGAGCCGATGTTGCAGGTGGACGACGCGCTGATCGATGCGCTCCACGGCCGTGGCTTCACCATCGCGATCGAAAGCAACGGCACCTTGCCGGCGCATCCGGGCATCGATTGGGTCTGCATCAGCCCCAAGGCGGGCAGCGACGTGGTCCAGGTGAAGGGCAATGAGCTGAAGCTGGTCTGGCCGCAGCCCGATGGCGGCCACAGCCTGGCCGATGTCGAGGCGATGGAGGGCTGGGGCTTCGACCATCTGCTGGTCCAGCCGCTCGATGATGCCCATGCCGTGGACAATGCCCGCGCGGCCATCGATCTGGTGATGGCCCGGCCGCGCTGGCGGTTGACGGTGCAGGCCCATAAATATCTGGGCCTGCGTTAAGTCTCCGTCAGATCAGGGCTGGACGCCCGCCTTCTGGTTCCACTGCTGGTGGCATTCGGGCAGCAGCACGCCCTTCTTCCAGCATTTGGCGTCGAGCGAAGGCAAAGCGAGCTGATAGTTCCAGCCCGGATCGCCATAATATTGCTCGCCGGCATGGACGAGCGACTTCTTGATCGAAGCCAGGCCCTGGCGGGCGACGACGTTGAGCTGGCCGCGATCGGCGAAGATCGCCTGGCGACCGACCGCCGCTGCCGCCTGGCAGAATCCGCGCTGCGCCTGGACCGTCGAATAGCCCGAATAGATGCGGGTATTATACATGTCGGACGCCGACTGGCCGGGCTTGCCCTTGCCCTTGGTGCGCTGGAAATAGCTGAGCAGCGTCGCCTGCGCTGCGTCAAGTTCGGCGTCATGATGGGCGATCATGGCGTTGTAGTTGCTGACCGACAGCAGGGTCGGTTCGAACTGGCACTGCAGCGCGGCGACATTGATCGCGGCGCGCAGGTTCCAGGTGAGGCCGGCCTTGATCTCGTCCGCGGTGGCGCCGGGCAGGCCCAGCGCGGTGGCGGCGGCTTCGTCGGTCAGGGCAGGGGCCGACATGTCGGGCGGCGACCAGAAAAATTGCGCGGCGGCCGGCTGCGCGGCGGCGAGCGACGCGGCGGCGATCGTCAGGGCAGCAAAGGCCTGGCGCGAGCGAAAACGGAACGTCATTGAATAAACCCTCTCAGCCGGGGTCTTGACGGCGCGAACGCCCAATTCCCCCATAACGGCATCGACTATAGCGCGGCTGTATCGGAAGTGAACGGCAAAAGCCTCACTGATCCGACACGACTTCCTCATCATTGGCGGGGGCGGCTGCATTGTCCGCCTTGGCCGGGGCAGCGGTCTTTGGTTCGGTGCGATTTTCCGGCAGGGCCAGGCTGGTGCCCTCGCTCTGGACGCCGTCCAGATCGGTCATGGCGTCGGTGGCGGTGCCATCGACCACTTCCATATCCTTCATCTGCACCGTGTTGCCGCTCTTTTCGCCGCCACCGCCGCAGCCTGCCAGCGGCATGCAGCCGATCAACAGGGCGGCAGTCATCATCCTTGCGTCAAGGCGCATCCGGGTCTCCATAACATGGCTCAACATGCCCGGCGGCCCCCCACCTGGCGAAGTGGCGGACCCTAGCGGGCGGTCCCGCATTGCTCAAGTCCCGTGCCGTCGCCCGATCCGCAGCGCCGCAGCCGGCCGAGAAAGGCGGGGAAATGCGCCTTGAGCGCGGCATCAAGGGCTTCCATCGAGGCATTGCCGCCCATTGCGGCGATGCTGGTCACCGGAAACTCGCTGATCCCGCACGGCACGATGCCGCCAAAATGGGACAGGTCGGGATCGACGTTGATCGAAAAGCCGTGCAGCGTCACCCAGCGACGGACGCGAATGCCCAGCGCACCGATCTTCGCCTCGCGCCCCTGCGTGTCGTCGGTCCAGATGCCGATGCGCCCTTCGGCGCGGCGGGCGGCAACGCCCAGATCGGCGAGCGCGTCGATCATCCAGCCTTCGAGATGATGGACGAAATTGCGCACATCCTTGCCGCGCTCGCGCAGGTCGATGTTGAGATAGCCGATGCGCTGGCCCGGCCCATGATAGGTGTAGCGGCCACCGCGCCCGGCATCATGGACAGGAAAGCGCGGATCGATCAGTTCGGCCGGATCGGCGCTGGTGCCCGCGGTATAGAGCGGCGGATGCTCCAGCAGCCAGACGCGCTCGCGCGCCTCGCCCTCATAAATGGCGGCGGCACGTGCCTCCATATCGGCAAGGGCGATGGGATAGTCGACGGGGGCGGCATCGCTGCGCCACTCGACGTCAGGAAAGGGCAGGGGATCGGTCATGGCGCTTCCTTGACTTGAGCGGGGCGAGCGATCAAGTCTCGGGCCGCATTTCGCAGGACAGGGGTAGGCATTAGATATGGCGGCAGTCTCGATCGGCAAGGCGTGGGAGGAGGCAGTTGCCTTCGTCGCCCGCGAAGCGTCGCTGCTCTTTCCCGTCGCGCTGCTGTTCCTGGCCCTGCCGGGGCTGATCCTGCAGGAAATGACGCCGCCGCAACTGGCCGAATGGATGGCCAATCCCCAGCGCACCGGCCTGCCTGACATACCGCCCGGCTTTGCGCTGGCGATGCTGCTGGGTGTCGTCATCATCTGGTTCGGATCGCTGACGCTGTTTGCGCTGGCGCTGCGGCCGGGCATCAGCGTGGGGGAGGCGTTGCGCCTGGGCTTCGCGCGGTTGCCGGTGCTGCTGGGCACCGCCTTGCTCGCCATGTTCCTGATTGGCGGGCTGATGCTGGCCGCGATTCTGGTCGCCGTCCTGGCCAGCCTGGTCTCGGAGTCCGTGGGCACCAGCATCGGCGCCATCCTCGGCGCCTTTGTCGGCGGCGCCACCATCTTTGCCAGCGTCCGGCTGATGCTGCTCAATCCGGCGGTGATCGACGGCAATCAGGGGGTGGTGCCCTCGCTGCGCCATGCCTGGGCGCTGACGCGCGGCTGTTTCTGGCGGCTGCTGGGCTTCATCATCCTGATCACCCTGCTGTCGGGCATTGCCAGCATGGCGGCGCAGACGATCTTCGGTGCGCTCGCCGGCCTTGCCGCCGGGCCGGAGGCCGCCCGGCTGGTGGGCGGCGTCGCCTCGGCGGCGGTCTCGACCGTGATCCAGGTCTATATGCTGGTGATGCTGGCCCGCATCTATCGTCAGGCTTCGGCGGGCTGAGCGAACATCGGGATCTGCGGCGCCGCTTCGGGCGGCAGCAGGCCCAGCAGGCGCGGATCGGCAAAGGTTTCGATCTCCCGGCCATAGGGGGTAAAGCCCGACTTGATGTAGAAGCCGAGCGCCGCCGGACTGTCGAGCGTGCAGGTATGGACCCAGAAGCGCTCCACTCCCTTGCGCCAGGCGAGCGACTTGGCCTGCGCCATCAGCCATTTGCCCAGTCCCTTGCCGTTGAGTGAGGGTACCAGCCCGAAAAAGGCCAGCTCGCATTGCGACGGGCTGCGGAAATCCAGCTCCAGCAGGCCGACCTCGACCCCGCGCGGATCGGTGACGGCATAGACCTCGACCAGGGGATCATGCAGGATAGCCGCGAGCTGATCGTCCGGCATCACCAGCCGCGAGAACCACAGCCACGGTTCGCCCACGCGGCGGAACAGGGCGCGATAGGCGCCAAGGTCCGGCGTCTTCCACGGCACCAGCCGCAGCGGCGCGGGCGGGATCGGCGCGGGTTTCGGCCGTTCGCGCATTTCCAGATGGGTGGCGATGGTCGCGATCTCGCGCGGATCGACCGGGGTCAGTGCCACGCGATCAGCTCCAGCTCGCCATCGGCGGCAGGCTCATCAGGATCGCGTCGATATTGCCGCCGGTCTTGAGCCCGAACAGGGTGCCGCGGTCATGGACCAGGTTGAATTCGGCATAGCGGCCGCGCCATTCCAGCATGGTGCGATAGTCTTCCTCGCTCCACGCCTCGTTCATCCGCCGCCGCACGATCGGCGGGAAGGCGGCCAGGAACGCGTCGCCGACAGCGCGGGTGAAGGCGAAATTGGCGTCGAACGCGGCATCGTCGGCGCATTCGAGATGATCGTAGAAGATGCCGCCGACGCCGCGATGCACGCCGCGATGGGGGATGAAGAAATAGTCGTCGGCCCAGGCCTTGAAGCGCGGATAATAGGCCGGATCATGGGCGTCGCAGGCGGCCTGCAACACCGCGTGGAAATCCGCCGTATCCTCGTCGCGCGGCAGCGGCGGATTGAGGTCGGCGCCGCCGCCGAACCAGTTCTTGGTCGTGTTGAGGAAGCGGGTGTTCATGTGGACGGCCGGCACATGCGGGTTCGCCATATGCGCGACCAGGCTGATGCCGGTGGCGAAGAACGCCGGATTGTCGGCCGCGCCATGGATGGTCTGGGCAAAGCCGGGGGCAAGATCGCCGGTCACGGTGGAGATGTTGACGCCCACCTTTTCGAAGACCTTGCCTTTCATCACCCCGCGCACGCCGCCACCCCCTTCGCCCGGCGCTACGCCTTCGGCCTCGCGATCCCAGGGGGTATAGGCGAAGCTGGCGTCGCTGCCGGCTTCGCGCTCGATCGCCTCGAACTCCCCGCAGATATGGTCGCGCAGCGATTCGAACCAGGCACGGGCCGCCTGCTGCTGCGGGTTCAGGGGAAAGCGGATGTCAGGCGTCATGCAGGGAAGCTCCCGGTCTGGCGAAGGGCCTCGGCAACGGCGATGCCGGTGGAAACGGCGATGTTGAGCGAGCGGAAGCCCGGTGCCATCGGAATGCGCACGCGAATATCAGCCAGATCGCGGACATGATCGGGCACGCCCGCGCTTTCCGATCCCATCAGCAAGACATCGTCACTGCGAAATGTCACATCGGGCAGTCGTTCCGACGCGTGGCTGCTCATCAGCAGCAGGCGGCGGCCGGCGGCCCGTCTTTCCGCGTCGAACGCCTCGAAATTGGCGTGGCGCACGACTTCGGCCGCTGCGCCATAATCCATTGCCGCGCGCTTCAGCCGGGCATCGGAAAAGGCGAATCCGGTCGGCATGATGATGTCGACGGGCACGGCAAAACAGGCGGCGAGGCGCAGGATGGCGCCGACATTGCCGGCGATTTCGGGCTGGTAGAGAGCGATACGCATGGCTGTCGCATAATGCAGCGCGGCGATTTGTCATAGTCTGGATGACTTTGCGGTTGGCAAAGCCCTGACAGTCCGGTTATCAGACCTTTGACCCACGCCGGGGGGAGGCGGGGTATACCCTAACTCCCTTGATAATCAGGATCACTCAAGGCATTCCGGCGTGAATAGGGAAGTCTTGCAAGGGTAGAGGTGCATGGCGAACTCAGAACAAGTTGACGGGCAGGGTCTATCCGGCGAAGACGGAGTGCGTCGCCGCGATTTCATCAATATCGCTGCGGTGAGCTTCGCAGGGGTGGGCGCCGTTGGCGTCATTCTCCCGCTCATCGATCAGATGAACCCCAGCGCCGACGTATTGGCGCTCGCATCGACCGAGGTCGATCTTTCCGCGATCCAGCCGGGCCAGGCGATCAAGACGACCTTCCGGTCGCAGCCGCTGTTCGTTCGCCAGCTCACCGACAAGGAAATTGCCGAGGCCGACAAGGTCGACCCGTCCACGCTGCGTGACCCGCAGACGCTGGCGGAGCGAACGGTCGACGGCAAGAAGCAGTGGCTGATCACCATGGGCGTCTGCACCCATCTGGGTTGCGTGCCGCTGGGCGCGGGCGAGGGCGAAAATCGCGGCGAATTCGGCGGTTATTTCTGCCCCTGCCACGGTTCGTCCTATGACACGGCCGCCCGCATCCGTAAGGGGCCTGCCCCCAAGAATCTGGAAGTGCCGAAGTATAGCTTCACTTCCGACACTGCCATTCTTGTGGGTTGAGGGGGACCGTCATGAGCTTTCCATGGGCTGAACATTATACCCCCAAGCATCCGCTGATGCAGTGGGTCGACGAGAAGCTGCCGCTGCCGCGTCTCGTCTACAATGCCGTCGGCGCCGGCTATCCGGTGCCGCGCAACCTCAATTATTTCTGGAATTTCGGTGTCCTCGCCGGCCTGGCGCTGGTGATCCAGATCGTCACCGGCGTGGTCATGGCGATGCATTATGGCGCCAACACGCTGGTCGCCTTCGGCACCGTCGAACAGACGATGCGCGACGTGAATGCGGGCTGGCTGATGCGCTATGCGCATGCCAACGGCGCCAGCTTCTTCTTCATCGTCGTCTATCTGCATATTTTCCGCGGTCTCTATTTCGGTAGCTACAAGGCGCCGCGCGAGATGGTCTGGCTGCTCGGCCTCGTCATCTTCCTGCTGATGATGGCCACCGCCTTCATGGGCTATGTCCTGCCCTGGGGGCAGATGAGCTATTGGGGCGCGAAGGTCATTACCGGCCTGTTCGGCGCGATCCCGGTGGTGGGCGAGCCGATCCAGACCTGGCTGCTGGGCGGTTTTGCGCCCGGCAATGCCTCGCTGAACCGCTTCTTCTCGCTCCACTTCCTGCTGCCCTTCGTGATCGCAGCGGTGGTGATCCTGCATATCTGGGCGCTGCATATTCCCGGTTCCTCCAACCCGACCGGTGTCGAGGTTAAGGGGCCCCAGGATACCGTGCCCTTCCATCCCTATTACACCGCGAAGGACGGTTTCGGGGCGGGCGTCTTCCTGATCCTGTTCGCGATCCTGCTGTTCTTTGCGCCCAATTATCTGGGCCACCCGGACAATTATATCGAGGCGAACCCGCTTTCGACCCCGGCGCATATCGTGCCCGAATGGTATTTCTGGCCTTTCTACGCGATCCTGCGCGCCTTCACCGTCGACTTCTTCTTCGTGCCGGCCAAGCTGCTGGGCGTGCTGGCGATGTTCGCATCGATCCTGCTGCTCTTCTTCCTGCCCTGGCTCGACACCTCGCCGGTGCGCTCGGGCAGCTATCGCCCGACCTTCAAGACGTTCTTCTGGATCCTGGTGCTCGACGTGCTGATCCTGGGCTATTGCGGCGGTGCGCCGGCGGAAGAGCCCTATGTGATGATCAGCCAGGTCGCCGCGGCCTATTATTTCGCGCATTTCCTGATCATCCTGCCGATGATCGCGCGCTTCGAAAAGCCGCTGCCGCTGCCCAATTCGATCACCGAGGCGGTGCTGGCCAAATATGCCAAGGCTGACGGCGAATCCGCCGCAGTCCCGGCCGAATAAGGGGGAAGACAAGCATGGTACGCATCGGCGCATTCCTTGTCGGCCTCTTCTTCGCCGGCTGGCTGCTCATCTCCTTCCTCGTGGGTGCCTATTCCTACGTGGTGGAGCCTCCGGCCAAGACGGTGGAGCATGAGTTCCACCTGGCCCCCAAGCATGTCTCCTTCTCGTTCGACGGGCCGCTGGGCCGTTATGACAATCAGCAGCTCCAGCGCGGCTTCCAGGTGTTCAAGGAGGTCTGCTCGGCCTGCCATAGCCTGAAGTTCGTCGCCTTCCGCGATCTGGCCGGCATTGGCTATAACGAGGCGGAGATCAAGGCGATCGCCAAGAACTGGGCGATCAAGACCCCCAGCGTCGATCCGGCGACGGGTGAGGCCTCGACCCGCGACGGCATTCCCGCCGATTATTTCCCGTCCCCCTTCGCGAACAATGTCGCGGCGGCAGCGGCGAACAATAATGCGATCCCGCCGGATCTGTCGCTGATGACCAAGGCGCGCCATCATGGCTCGGCCTATGTCTATTCGCTGCTGACGGGCTTCCAGGAACAGCCGGCTGAACTGCTCAAGCATTTCCCGGATGCCAAGACGCCGGAAGGGCTGCACTTCAACCCCTATTTCGCCAACCTGAACCTTGCCATGGCGCCGCCGCTGTCGGCCGATGGCCAGGTGACCTATGGCGACGGCACCAAGCCGACCATCGACCAGATGTCGCAGGACGTGGCCGCTTTCCTTACCTGGACGGCCGAGCCGAAGCTGGAAAATCGCCGCCGCGCGGGCGTGGCGACCATCCTCTTCCTGCTGATCGCCACGGGCCTTGCCTATATGGCCTATCAGAATATCTGGGCGGACAAGAAGAAGGCGGCCTGACCGCACTTCTGCCCGACGGCATGAAAGAAAGGGCGCGCTTCCTTGTCGGGAGCGCGCCCTTTCCTTATGGGGCTTCAACCATGAGCATCGACAGTCTGACCGCGCTGGTCCGCACCATCCCCGACTTCCCCAAGCCGGGCATCCAGTTCCGCGACATCACGACCCTGCTGGCCGACGGGCCGGGTCTGGCCGAACTGATCGACCAGATGGCGAAGGTGGCAGGACCGCTCGACCCCGACCTGATCGTCGGCGTGGAGGCGCGGGGCTTCATCCTGGGCGCGGCGCTGGCGCTGAAGCTGGGCAAGGGCTTCGTTCCCGTCCGCAAGAAGGGCAAGCTGCCGGGCAAGACCGTCGGCATCGACTATGTGCTGGAATATGGCACCGACCGGCTGGAACTGCATGAAGGGCAGGTGCCGCGTGGTGCGCGCGTGCTGCTGGTCGACGACCTGATCGCCACTGGCGGAACGGCGCAGGCGGCCGCGGCGCTGCTGCGCGAGCAGGGCGCACAGGTGCTGATGGCGCTGTTCGCGATCGACCTGCCGGATCTGGGCGGGCTTGCCGCGCTGGAGCAGGACGCTGTCCCGTCGCGCGCGATCCTGTTGTTCGAGGGCGACTGATCCGGTCCAGGTGCCGGTTGTCGCCGGCGCCCTTTCGCGTCATGATGCGCTGATCCGATGACGAGGAGCATATGGCCGCTACTTCCCGCTTCCTCAGCCGGTTCGGCGCCTGTGTGGCGCCGCTGCTGCTATCGGCCTGTGCGACGCCGGCCCCCTATCGCGAATTGTCCTGTGGCGCGACAGTCGCGCCTGCGCTCGCCGCCCCGGATGCGCAGCGGATCACCACCACCCTGTCGGTGCTGACCTATAATATCGAGGGGCTGGGCTGGCCGGCCCGCAGCGGGCGTGGGCCGTCACTTGACCAGATAGCGGAGCGACTGGCCGCCATGCGCGCGGCGGGGACGGCGCCCGACGTGGTGCTGTTCCAGGAAATGTTCAGCGGATCGGCGAAGCAGGCGGTGGCCGATACCGGCTATCCGGCGATCGCCGCCGGCCCGCATCGCACGACCCGCGCGCGCGGATCGACCAAGGACAAGCTGCCGGGCAAATCGCATATCAATCGGGGCGAGATTGGCATCCATTTTTCCGGCAGCGGCCTCGCCGTCGCCTCGCGCTATCCGATTCTCCTGACGCAGAAGCGGGCCTATGGCCGCAAATCCTGTGCGGGCCTGGATTGCCTGTCGAACAAGGGGATCGTGCTGGCGCGCATCGCCATTCCCGGCGTGCCGACGCCGATCGACATCTATGACACCCACATGAACTCGCGCGGGGCTTCCCGCGCGCCCGGACCGCGCAACCTCGCCGCCCATGAGCGGCAGGCGCTCGAAGCCTCGGCCTTCATCGATGCCAGCCATGATGATGCCTATCCGCTGATCTTCGGCGGCGATTTCAACATGCGCCATTCCGAACCGCGCTGGGAGAATTTTTCCCGCTATCAGGCGCTCAACCTCGTCCATCGCGTCTGCGCCGATGCCGCGTCAGGCTGCGATGTACGCATGTCCTGGGATGGCGACGAACCCTGGATAGACACGCAGGATCTGCAATTCTTCTGGCCGGGTGATCGGGTCTCGGTTCGCCCGATCCGGGTGGAGGCGATGTTCGATGGCGGGCCGAGCGGGCCGGAACTGTCCGACCATGACGGCTTCCTCGTCACCTATGAACTGTCCTGGCCGCGCGGCGCAGCGCGCCAGCCGGGCGGCTGTTAAAGCGCCTCGCCCAGGGCATCGACGGCCACCGCCAGCTTCTCGTCGATCAGCGAGAGCAGCTGCGTCCAGCCGAGCATGTCGTCAAGCTCGCCCGGCCCATCGGAAATGCCGCGCAATCCCATCAGCGGCACGCCGAAGCGCTGGCAGGCGCGGGCGATCGCAAAAGTCTCCATGTCGACCATGTCGGCATCGATCGCGGCATATTCCTCGCCGCCCACGACATTGGCACCGGTCGACAGGCGCAGGGCGCGGATTTCGAGCGGCGTGACCAGCGGAATGTCGACCGGATGATCGATCAGTGGCGTCACCCCCTTGGTAAAGCCGAGGCGCGAGGCATCCATGTCGCGCCAGGAGACGCTGGCGACCTGATAGACCTCACCCAGCATGCCCACCCGCGACCCGGCGGAGCCCAGCGACACGACCAGATCGGGCAAGGTGCCCGCCTGCGCCATCCGGTCGAGCGTCACGGCCATGGCCAGTGCCGCCTCGACCGGGCCGACGCCGGTCATCAGCGGGGTGATCCGGGCTTGCAGATGCGGGCCATATTCGGCGTCGATCGCCATCACGAACAGCACCCGCCGTCCGCCCATCATCCCACATGTCGCCGTCATCTGCTGGTCTCCGTCTCGCTGCTGCGCGTCATAGCCGGAAAGATCGAAAAGATAAGGGGCTGTTCGCTTGCCTGGTCGCCGGGGGTCTTGGCGCGAAATCACAAAGGAGTTGATCGTGACCGCCCGGCCATGGATGTAGCTGCGCATGCGTCTCTTGCTGGTGGAAGATAATGGTCGTCTCGCCGACCTGCTGGTGGCTGGCCTAGGCCGGCGCGGCTTCAGTTGCGATCATGCCGCCAGCCTGATCATGGCGAGCGAGGCGATCGCCGCGCAGGTCCATGATGTGCTGATTGTCGATCGCGGCCTGCCCGATGGCGACGGCATCGCCTGGCTCCGCGAAATCAGGCGGCAGGGACATATGCAGCCTGCCCTGGTCCTGACGGCGCGCGACGCGCTGGAGGACCGCGTCACGGGCCTCGATGCCGGCGCCGATGATTATGTCGTGAAACCCGCCGATGTGGACGAGATTGCCGCCCGCATCCGCGCGCTGATGCGCCGTCCGGGGCCGCGCGCCCAGACCGAATTGCGCTTCGGTCCGCTGCTGGTCGATTCGGCGCGCCGCATGACGCTCTGCGCGGGGCAGGCGATCGACCTGTCGCGCCGCGAGACTGACCTGCTGGAACTGCTGCTGCGCCAGGCCGGCGCCGTGGTCCGGCGCGAAAGCATCGAAAGCGCGCTCTATTCCTTTGCCGAGCCGGTCACCCCCAATGCGGTCGAGGCCACGGTGTCGCGCCTGCGCCGCAAGCTGGAGGAGGCTGGCGCGCGCGGCATGCTCCATACCGTGCGCGGCGTCGGCTATATGCTGCGGGAGCCGGCGGCATGAGCCAGCGTCGCTCGATCGCCCGTCGCCTCTTCATCGGCCTGTCGATCGTGGGCTTCATCGGCACCACGCTGCTGCTGGTCTTCATCATCAACGAACATCAGCAAAGCTTCACCGCGCTGGGCGACCCGGCCGCCGCCCGCCATGCCTTTCGCGAGCTGTTCGAGCATGTGATCCTGCCGATCCTGGTGCTGATCATCCCGATGGGCATGGCCAGCCTGATCGTGATCCGTCAGGCGTTGACGCCATTGGGAGAGGCGGTCGCCCAGTTGCAGGTGGCCGAACGCCATCAGCGCGGCGTGCTGATCGATCATGCCGCCTTCCCGACCGAAGCCGTGCCCTTCGCCCAGGCCGTCAATCGCCTGCTCGGCCAGCTTGACCAGGCGGCGCGCGACCATGAGGCGTTCGCCGCCGATGTCGCGCATGAACTGCGCACGCCGCTCGCCGTGCTGGCGCTGGAACTGGACGGACTCGAGCATCCCGACGCGCCGCGCCTGCGGGCCGAGGTGATCGCGATGCGCCGCCTGATCGACCAGTTGATGCTGCTCGCGCGGGTCGAGGCGCAGAGCGTGGCCCAGTCGATCCGCGACAGCGTCCGGCTGGAGGATGTCGGCGCCGACATTGTCAGCCTGATGGCGCCCGGTGCGATCGCGGCCGACAAGAGCCTGTCGCTGACCCGCGTCGGCGATGTCGCGCCGATCATGGGGCAGCGTGAGACGGTCGCGGCGGCGCTGCGCAACCTTGTCGAAAATGCGCTGCGGGTGACGCCGCCCGGTGGCGCCGTCACCGTGATCGCCGGCCCCGGCCCGCGCTTGCGGGTGAAGGATGGCGGCGCTGGGCTGACGCCCGAGCGGCTGGCCGAACTGGTCCGGCGCCATCGCCGCGCGGATCATGCCAGCAGCGAAGGCGCCGGGCTGGGGCTGGCGATCGTCGCCCGCATCATGACGGCGCATGGCGGCACCCTTTCCAGCACGGCCGATGCACAGGAACTGGTGCTGGATTTCGCGCCACCGCGTTGATCGTCCGAAAACTCCTCGTCAGGGTCTCGTCAGTTTGATCCCATAGGGCGGGGGCCATGGTCCCGCTATTCCGATTCGTGCGCCTGCCCGGTGCTCTCGCCCTCCTGATGCTTGCCGCCTGTTCGGGGGAGCAGGACGCGCCCGCCAATGACAGTGCTGCGGCGCAACCGGCGGACGGATCGATCCCGCTGACCGCGGACAATATCGCCCGGCTCGGTCTGAAATTCGGCGCGGCCATCGCTGCCACCGAAGCGCCGATCGCGGTCGTGCCCGCCCTGATCGCGCCGCCGCCCAACGCCCGTGTCGCTGTCGCTGCCACCTTCCCCGGCGTCGTCACCCGCATCCTGGTGGTCGAGGGCGAGGAAGTGCGGCGCGGCCAGCCGCTGGCGATCGTCTCCAGCCGCGATGTCCTGTCCATGGGCGCGGACCTCAATCGCGCGAGCGCACGGCTGGGCGTGGCGCAATCGAGCGCCAGCCGCCTGTCGCAACTGGAGCGCGAAGGTATCATCGCCGGCGCCCGCGCGGACGAGGCCCGCGCCGTGCTGGGCGAGGCCCGCGCCGATGTGTCGGAAAAGAGCCGCATCCTGACGATGGTGAACGGATCGGGCGCCAGCGGCACCTACACGCTGACCGCGCCCATTTCCGGCCGCGTGACCAGCGCCGCCATTCATGCCGGTAGCGTCGTCGATGGCACCACCGCCCCCTATGTGATCGATGCGGCCGGCCAATATGAAGCACAGGCGCAATTGCCCGAGCGGCTGGCGGGTCAGGTGAAGCCCGGCATGGCCGTGGCGCTGGGCGATGATCTGCGCGGCACGGTGACGGCGGTCGGATCGACCATCGATCCCGCCACCCGGTCGGTAACATTGAAGGCCAGGTTGCCGGCTGGTCCCGGTGCCATGGCCGGCCGCGCCACCAGCCTGTCGATCTTCGGCCCGGCGCCGACCGGTGCCGCCATGGTGCCCGCCGCCGCCGTCACGACGCTACCCGGCGGCGACACGCTGTTCGTGCGCACCCGCGCCGGTGTCATTGCGCGCCCGGTCAAGGCCGGCGGCAAGGATGGCGATCATGTCCTGATCCTCTCCGGCGTGAAGCCGGGCGAGCAGGTCGTCGTCGCCGGCACCAGCGCGCTCAAGCCGCTGGCGATGGGCGAGTAAGGCCGGATGCTCAAATCGCTGGCCGCCTGGGCGCTCTCCTATCGCCTGATCGTCATCGCGCTCGCCCTGCTGACCGCCGGGCTGGGTGCCTGGGCCTTCGTCAACCTGCCGGTCGATGCCTATCCCAACATCGCCCAGACCCAGGTGAAGGTGATCCTCAAGGCGCCCGGCATGACGCCGGAAGAGGTGGAAAGCCGCGTCATCACCCCGATCGAGATGGAGATGCTGGGCATTCCGGGCCAGGCCATCCTGCGCTCCTCGGCCAAATATGCGATTGCCGACATCACCATCGATTTCGTCGATGGCACCGACATCTACTGGGCGCGCCAACAGGTCGCCGAACGCCTGTCGGGCGTGATGGGCGATCTGCCGCCGGCGGTATCGGGCGGCATGGCGCCGATCTCGACGCCCTTGTCCGACATCTTCATGTTCACGATCGAAGGGCCTTTGAGCCTGGAGGAAAAGCGCACCCTGCTCGACTGGACGATCCGGCCGGCGCTGCGCACCGTGCCCGGCGTCGCCGACGTCAATGCGCTGGGCGGTTATGTCCGCACCTTCGAGGTGCGCCCCGATCCGATCGCGCTCGCCAGCGCGGGCCTCGGCATCGCCGATCTTCAGGAAGCGATCGAACGCGGCAACCGCAATGACGGCGCCGGTCGCCTGTCCCAGGGCGAGGAATCGCTGATCGTCCGGGCCGTCGGTGCGATCCGGTCGGAAGCGGACCTCCAGTCGATGGTGATCGCCACCCGCAATGGCCGCATCGTCCGCATGGGCGATGTCGCGACCGTCGGCACCGGCAGCCTGACCCGCTATGGCGCGGTCACCGCCAACGGCAAGGGTGAGGCGGTGCAGGGCCTGGTGATCGCGCTGCGCGGTGCCGATGCCCGCGCCGTGGTCGACGGCGTCAAGGCGCGCGTCGCCGAACTGGAAAAGACCCTGCCACAGGGCACGACGATCGCCGTCTTCTATGACCGATCCGACCTGATCGGCCGCGCCGTCGGCACGGTGGAAAAGGCGCTGATCGAGGCGACCATCCTGGTCATCATCCTGCTGATCCTGTTCCTGGGCGACTGGCGCGCGGCGGCGATCGTGGCCGCCACCCTGCCAATGTCGGCGCTCGTCACCTTCCTGATGATGCGCTGCATGGGCCTGTCGGCCAACCTCATGAGCCTGGGCGGCCTGGCCATCGCCATCGGCATGCTGGTCGACGGCGCGGTCGTGGTGGTCGAGAATATCGTCGAACGGCTGAACCATGCGAAGGATGACGGCCCGCCGCGGCTGCACCATGTCTACCGCGCCACTGGCGAAGTCGTGGTGCCGGTGTCGGCCGGCATCGTCATCATCGCGCTCGTCTTCCTGCCCCTGCTCTCGCTCGAAGGGCTGGAGGGCAAGCTGTTCGCCCCGGTTGCGCTCACCATCATCTTCGCGCTGGCGGGATCGCTGCTGATCGCGCTCACCCTGGTGCCGGTGCTGGCTTCGCTCGGCCTCAAGGCCGGCCATCATGGCGAACCCTGGATCATGCGCAAGCTGACGCCGCGCTATCGGGCGCTGCTCGACGGTGCCTTTGGCCGCAAACGACTGGTCTATGGCCTGGCCGCGCTCGGCCTGGTGCTGGCGGGCCTGGCCTATGGCGCGGTCGGCAAGACCTTCATGCCGTCGATGGATGAAGGCTCGGTGATCGTCCAGACCGCCAAGCTGCCGACCATCAATCTCGACCAGTCGGTGCTGGGCGACACGGCGGTGCAACAGTCCCTGATGAAGGATGTGCCCGAAATCGCGCAGATCATCGCCCGCGTCGGCACCGACGAGATCGGCCTTGATCCGATGAGCCCGAACGAGACCGACAGTTTCGTGGTGCTCAAACCGCAGAAGGAGTGGCGCGGCGACAAGGCATTCATCGTCGATGAAATCCGCAAGTCGCTCGACCGGCTGCCCGGCATCGAGCCGACCTTCACCCAGCCGATCGAGATGCGCGTCTCGGAAATGCTGACCGGATCGCGCGGCGACCTTGCCGTCAAGATTTTCGGCCCGGACCTCGCCACCCTGTCGGACCTGGCCGGACAGGTGCAGAAGATATTGTCGAAGACGCGCGGCGCTTCGGAGGTGATGACCGTCGCCAATGACCATGTCGACTATCTCCAGCTCGATATCGATCGCGCCGCCGCCGGCCGTTTCGGCATGCCGATCGACCAGATGCAGGACACGCTGCGAGCCCAGATCGAGGGCGTGCATGCCGGTGTCGTCGCCGACGGGCAGAAGCGCGTGCCGATCCTGGTCAAGGGCGACGAGACAATCCGCAGCGACGCGACCCGTTTTGCCGACCTGCCGCTGCGCACGCCGGACGGCACCGTCGCGCGGGTCAGCGACATGGCGCGGGTCGAGCGCACCGAGGGGCCGGTCAAGCTCGACCATGAAAATGGCTCGCGCTACGCGCTGGTCCAGGCGTTCGTCTCCGGCCGCGATCTGGTCGGCTATGTCGACGAGGCGCGCGCCACCGTCGATCGCGAAATCAAGATGCCGGCCGGCTATCGCATGGTCTGGGGCGGCCAGTTCGAAAATCAGCAGCGCGCCTCCGCCCGGCTGATGCTGGTCATCCCGGCCGCGCTGCTGCTGATCTTGCTGGTGCTGCTCATGACCCTGCGATCGATGCGCGCGTCGCTGCTGATCCTCGCCAACATCCCCTTCGCCATGGTCGGCGGCATCATCTCGCTCTGGGGCTCGGGTCAATATCTCTCCGTGCCCGCCTCGGTCGGTTTCATCGCGCTGCTCGGCATCGCGGTGCTGAACGGCCTCGTCCTCGTCGCCTATTTCCGCCAGCTGCGCGAGGAAGGGCAGAGCATGGCCCAGGCCGTGCGACTGGGCGCGGAACGGCGGCTGCGCCCGGTGCTGATGACCGCCAGCATCACCGCCTTCGGCCTGGTCCCGCTGATGTTCGCGACCGGGCCGGGGTCGGAAATCCAGAAGCCGCTCGCCATCGTGGTGATCGGCGGGCTGATCAGTTCGACCCTGCTCACCCTCATCCTCCTGCCCATCCTGTTCGAGCGCTTCGGTGAAGGCGCCACGGAAGCCCGATCATGACCGACATGTTACTGACCTTCTATTGCGCCGCGATCGACCGCGATGGTGTGGCCGATGCCCTGCGCAGCCGCACCCCGGCGCCGCTCCATCTGCGCGACGAGCAGGTGCTGGGCCGCGATTTCGGCGATGCCGGCGCGGGCGAGCAGGTGCGCGGCACACTGCGCCGGGCGGCGATCGACCTGATCGTGCCGGCGGACGATATCGACGCGCTCGTCGCCGCCGTCACCGATGCGCGGCGTGGCCATCCGGTCCGCTGGCATGCCTGCCCGGTCGCGGCGCGGGGGCGTATCGCATGATCCGCGCATTTCTCCTGACCGCCACGACCCTTGTCGCCACGCCCGCCCTGGCCCAGCGCGCCGATCTGCCGCCTGAACCCTTGGTGGTCGAAGCGCTTGATAGCCATCCCGCCGTGACCGCAGCACAGGCGCGCGTGCGCTCGGCCGAGGCTGGCGCGGCCATGCTCCGCCGGGGCAGTTACGAATTTACCTTCCAGGGCACGGTCTCCCGCCGCTCGGCCGAGGGGGAGGGCGATTATGGCGAATATGACGTCAACCTCACCCGCCCGTTCCGCCTGCCCGGCAAGGCATCGCTGGACCGCAAGGCCGGCGAATTGGGCGTCGAAGTCGCCCATAATCTGATGGAGGATGTGCGGCATCAGACCGCGCTCGCCTTTTCCGATCTCTGGCATGACTGGCTGGTCGCCAGTGCCCAGCACCGGACCGACCTCGATTCCGTCGCCAGCCTGACACAGGACATGGCAGCCGTGCGCCGCCGCGCCCAGTTGCGTGACGCGTCGCTGTTGGACGTGGATCAGGCTGAAGCCGCATTGGCCCAGGCGCAGGCGCAGGCCGCGACCTCCCGCGCGGCGCGGGATGAGGCGCGGGTGAAGCTCGCCGCCGGCTTCCCCGGCCTCGCTCTGCCCGAAGAGGCACCCTTGCTCGCCGATCCGGCCATGCCCGCCACGGCGCTGGAGGATCTGCGCAATCTGGTGATCGAGCGCAGCCATGAAATTCGCGCGTCGGAGCGGGAGGCGCAGCGGCTGGCCATGGTCGCTCGCCGGGCTGGGGCCGATCGCATCGCCGACCCGTCCTTCGGCGTGCGCGTCTTCAGCGAACGGGGTGGGCTGGAAAAGGGCGTCGGTCTGGTCGGCTCGATTCCGTTGGGCGGTGGCTATCGCCGCGCCGCCCATGACCAGGCGACCGCAGACGCCAGTGCGGCCGAGCTGGAACTCGCCCGCGTGCGGCGCGAGATAGAGGCGACCGCCGCCGCCGATTTCAGTAATGTCCGCGCTCGCGAAGCGGTCTGGCGCAGCATGGAAAGCGCCGCCGCCAGCGCCGCCGCCGCCGCGACCCGGACGAAGCGAGGCTATGAACTGGGCCAGATCGACCTTGCCGATACGCTGCTCGCCCGCCGCCAGGCGAACGAGACCCGGCGCCAGGAAATCGACGCCCGCGCCACCCTGTTGCGCGCCATCCTGCGCATCCAGATCGACGCGCATGAGGTCTGGACCTCGCAGGAAGGGCATGAGGACTGAGAGGGCGCGCGAGCGACCCCTGCGATGTCAACACCAGCTATCCACGCAAAACTGCGGTTTTCTGTATCGAATTGCAGGCAAATCAGGGTGTTTTGCCCCATGATTCTCGATCTGCGCGGTCACTTGGGTTCATATTGAACCAGACGACCCCTGTGGGTTTTCGGGTGACGTAAGGCAATGTAAATATTGCCTTTTGATAGAAACGAAATTCGGCCCCGATACCCATCGGTGCGGACGCTGTTTCATCGGTCATTTTGTAGGGAGCAGGCACAGGATTGGGGACGTTTCCTCATTTCGAGCCGTCTCAAGCCAGCGACGGCCTTCGATCCCCTGCCGTTCTAATTCCTCAAGCGTGAGGACGGTCGATATAGCGGATGTCTCACGGGAACGGATGGTATTGAACAGTGGACGCAGCCCGTCCGTCGTTCTTTCAAGCGCTTCTCCCCATGCGCTTGTGCCCACTTCGACGGATGCGGCTTGCATCCTCTTGAGGGCGCTGTCTGCCACGCCGAAGCGTCCTCCAAGCTTTGCAAGAGCCTTCGCGCCTTCGCCTGCCGCATATCGTGCTGCGACATCGTCTCCGGCGGCTAGTCGGGCGGACACGCGCGTAGCGATCGCCATTGCGATCGCTTCCTGCATCGGCTCGACGGCCTGCGCGTCGCTTCTATCGTCATCCAGCATCTGATGGATTCGCCGCTCGAAAATATTCACCAGAGTATGGGTTTCATTTGCGACATGGCGCCAATGCTGGGAAGCATCAGACAAATGCCAGCCTTCATCCATCTGCTCGGTGGCGGTGCGCAGGCGAATGAAATCATCAGCAATTTTTTCCTGGAGCAGATGCTCTACGGCACGGCCAATCGCGTCGACCCGTTGAGAAAGGCTGTCGAGCTTGGCTTCGACCCTGTCGATTTTAGCGGAGAGCACGGCAAAGCCAGCTACAGACACACCGATACCTGCTGCGTTCAAGGCCGCGTTGCCCAGTTGCAGATTGTGCAGAACGCTGATCGCAGTCTTGATCTGCTCATTCTGCGCATAGGTTGCAGCATGGCCCAGCAGATCTACCCCCAGCCCAACGCCTTGAAGAGGAAGCGTGGCGGGCGACGCCAGTAATTGACCAGCGAGGCTCGTGAGGCCGGATGTTTCCTGTAAATGACCCGCAATCCTGCCGGTTCGGACCGATCTGATGATCGACCCATAAATCCGGAACTCGCCAGTCTGAACCCCCGCCAACAAAGCCTCGGGAACCTCCCGAAGGAGGATTTCACCTATTGCAATCATTGTCATTTCAGTTTCTTCGCCTGGGAGCGCGCGCGATCAAGCGCTTGTGCAATCTGTTCACGAATTGCTGGTTGCTTCGAATTTCCGTTGATGAGCGTTGCGATCACATAGTCGCGAACTTTCCTTCGAAGTCTGGATTGTGCCTTATCAAGGATCTTGCCCGTGTTGAGTGCGCCAGTGGCAATGGCGATACCTGCTATGGCGCCACCGCCGACGACAACAGGCCAACTGATGATGGTAGTAGAAACAAGCCCGAAAAAGGCCGTCGATGTCATCACGGCCATCGACGGTATAGCGGCCGCGACTGCGACGCCCCCTGCCAATGGGCCGGCCGCCACGGCCACATCTTGCCAGCCGTCGAATGCTCCGCCTGATCCTTGATTCCCCGGAGGTTGCTCGTGCCAGATTGTCTGATGGTCGGCGATGACCATCAAGGCGCGATTAGCGCGATCCAGAATGTCTGTAATCACCGGTTCGGCCCTGTCACGCACCAGCGGAGCGATGTGTTCGGCAATGAATTTTTCCTGACCGAACAGACCTTCTTTGAGGGTGGCGCCCAGAACAAGCTTGTCCGATTCTGCGATCATATCGGCAGCCAACTGGTTCAAGGCGACCGTCGCGACGAGAACATAATCGTCTCGCCATTCGTCGATTTCGCGATGGCCGAACAGGTTTATAAAATTGAACATCCATACTCCCGCCATCTTTCTCAGAACAGTCTATCTAGTCGGAGCATTACAAGCTGTAATTCCCCGTTCTCCCCTTAGAACGAAGTATGAGTATTCGAAATTACTATCTCTATATCTATCCGAAAATAGACAGTTCATGCAATTTGATCGCGGTTGGGAAGAGTTATAACGTCGCGCTGTCGGTCAGGACGTGAAAATCGTCCAGTGTTGCCTCAAAATAATGCAGTCGAGGTGCGTCGAACGTAGCCATAAATAGCTGACCTTTGATCAGGACAGCGCGGGCTTCGCCCTTTCGCGGCAGATTATCTGCATCGACAAATTCATAGGTGAAACGGATACCCTCGTTGCCAAGGAACCGATCAGGGTTTGAACCCGTAACGGAAAATGCGCCAATCCCCTTTTCCGTGCGATAAGTGCCTTCCAGCAATTCGGGAAGCTCAACCAACAAGGTTTCGCTGGTGAACTTTGGTAGCGGCTTATGTTTCTTGCTGCTTTCACGGATCAGTGGCTCGCCCGGTGCGATACCGCCGTAAAAGGTGACATCGTTCAGTTGCTCGCCATCCAGCGTCCACGTCTCGGCTTTCTTGCCAGGACGGATCGAAAGGCTGTTCCAGTCGCGAACGGGTGTCACCTTCATCGAGGATTTTGCTACCTCGACCGGAATGCCTTTTTCACGATAGCCGTTGGCCATCGATACGGAAATCGTGAGCATCAAGGCAGCACTGATTGCTGCCGATCGCATCCATAGATTTTTGTTCATCATTGCCCCCCGGCTGGTGCCAGCATGTTGATCATGCTGGCGTCCGATGCATTAGGTTTCAGTTCCAAATAGCGGCGGAGGGCGATTTGCCCCTCTGTTCGCCGGCCCGTTTTGATAAGCGATAACCCCAAACCGCGCTGGGCTTCCGGCAAGGTCGAATCCATCTCCGCTGCCTTTCCATAAAATTCCGCAGCCAGCACCAAATCGCGAGGGTTGCCGCGGGTTCGGTATAGATCGCCTCGCGCCAGCCATAGCGGCGCCGTCCAGCCATTCACCGCAAGCGACGATATGATGTAGTCACTTGCGCCGAAGTCGTTGAGCTTGACCTGGTCTTCGAGGAAGCGCGGTAGCCATGGAGCCAATGCCGCAGCGTAACGGGCGGCTCCATCTTCTCGATCTGCGCCTGCAGGGTCTGCGAGTGCCGTTAGAGTGACAGCTCTCTCACCCTCTGGAGGGTGAGAAGCGAAGAAGGCGATTTTATTGAAGTTGGGTTTCTGGACGCCTTTAGCCAATGCAGAAGCTTCCTGTTCGTCCATCAGATTTTGCCACACCGCTGATGCAGCTTGCGGACGAAGCTTGCTGCCATTGAGATATCCTAACCCCAGCGCATCAGCCTCTCGTTCTTGGTCGCGGCCAAATCGATAAAGCCGACCGTAGACTGACAGCTCCATATCGTTGAAGTTGGAATAGGACTGGTAGCTATTACCCAATGCTGCGAAGACTTGAGCCCAACTCAGCAGGTCAGTTGCAGACCGATGGGCTTTCCAGCGGTTCAGGGTATGTCGTTGTTCGAAATGTCCAAATTCATGGCCTAGAATGGTGGCCAATTCAGCCTCGTTGCGGGTTCGAAGCAGCAAGCCGCTGTTAACGCGCATCGTGCCGTTCGGCGTCATCGACGCATTGAACACGGGCACACGCACGATGTAAATTCGGGCGGCTTTACACCTGTCGTCCCCCACGGTTTTACACAGAACCTGCCTAACGTAGGCGTTGAGAGCCTCATCGCGAATGACGATGGGCGAATTTGCGAGTGCTCGCTCGTCTTCGTCTGCCTCGCGCCAGGCACCGATTTCATCGACGCCTATAGGTTGATAGGCGCCGGTGTAGGGCGGCGGCGGTGGCGCAATATTATTCGCCCCGTAGAGAGGCGGCGTGAGGATGGCTGACACCGCCGCTATAGCTATCCCCGCTATGCGCCTCCTCATGGCTGAGTCGATGCCAGCTTTTGTTGCATGCTACCGGGGAATTCTTCCAGCAGTTGGGCTACACGTTTTTCAGCACCATCCACTTCGCGGACGTCACCACCCATCGCCGCGTCGGCATTGAGCCACATGAGATCACCGGTCTTCAGATCAACCAGGCCCGCATAGCCCTTATGTTCGCCAGACGTGACACTTATTCCGCCAAACGCAGCCGCTACCTGAAGCAGCTTCCGGCCAGTCGAGCCGTAAGCATCCTTGTTCCAGATGAAGAGGGCGTAATCAGCGTCTTTGGCGCCCGGAAGAGCGGCCACACCGCTGCCCAGCGACCATTCGAACACATCCGCTTTATTGTCGCGCTTTTTGGTCGGCAGTCGGTTGCCGACAAAGAACTGATATTGGATCACGGACTGGGATACGGCAGCAAACAGGGCCGAATATTCTTCGACCAACTGCGCTTCCTCGCCGTAGGACACCGGAGCCGTGATGACCTTGTTGCCCAGTGTTCCCTGACGCTTCGCCAGAGCGGTATCGATGTTTTCCCGCGCCTTATCCGTCCAGTCGGCGTTTGGCTCGAACAGGCCTCCAGTGGATTGTCCACCGACGCGAACCGTCGGGCGAAACACGAGAATCGTCTTGCCGCTCTGAGGCGCGAGACTGAACCCGCCTTTTGTGGCAGTGCGTTCTTGCCCCACCGCTGGCGTAATGACGAGCGCAGCGAACAACGCCGCTGCGACTGCGCGACTCAAGAGCTTCATGATTTCCCCCCTGCTGATTCCCCATAGCAGGAGGACATTGCTAATATTGGCTTCGAACTCTTACAAGATACGGGAATGTCGGCATTTATGTCGATTGCTGTTATATTTTACGGCCTGGCATGAAATTTCCGCGATCCTCGTCTGCAATCCAGGCAGCGGGAATAATCTCGACCGATTATCACAGTGGCGGCGTCTTCCCTGGGACGATTGGATAGTCATGCTCAAGCGCGCTGCGCCTGCGCACTTCCACCGCCGGGATTTGCTCGTGCCTGATCGCCGCATGCATCATGGCGATCATTGCCTCTGCGGCGACGATATTCGCGCTATGGACGGTAAGTCGTTGCAGCCGGGGCAGGTGCATTGCTGGATTGAGCGCGTCGCCAACTATGCGACCGACTGCATGGCGCCCCTCAAGCTCTTCCTGGAGGTCGTTGTCGAACGAAATTTCGGTGATCTCGGCAGAATGGGCCGACACCATTTCCAGCAATTCGGGCACGGATCTGACTACGAGCCAATCGGGCTCGTTTTCAGGAGGCAGGCGCTCGTCATCAAGGAATATCCGCATATCATGTGTTCCAATCATACTGTCCGGGTAAAGGTGGCGAACAACTGCCTGATTGGCAGCATCCGGGTCGAGCGACGATGAAATCTCTAAGACTTCCGTTGCCCGATGATCAGCGCTGCTGACCGCTGCACGTTCGTTCGATGAGCAGATGCTCGCGGTAGCTGACCCTGGTGCTCATCCTTTTCTTGTCGCTCACATCTCTCTCTAGACCTAAAAATCGCGTTGATTATGAGAGGCTTGGCTGTGCACGGCAAGCGCGCCATGGTCCGCCCGCCCGGTCAAGGCCGCATGTGCGAATGCCCCCAATCTTGGCACGAACGCGCGCTTTATGGTTGCGCCGCCCCCCTCTCCCTGATCAAGGTCGCTCGACTTCATTCCACGATTGCCCTCGGAGACGAATATTCCATGCTGACCGGTGAAATTCGCGGCCAGATCAACAAATTGCGCGACGCGCTCTGGTCAGGTGGCGTCTCCAACCCGCTCACCGGCGTCGAGCAGATCACCTATCTGCTGTTCGCCAAGCGCATCGACGAGATCCAGACGCGCGAAGAGGCGAAGGCGCTGGCGCTCAAGAAGCAGGGCTATGTCCCGCGCCGCGTGTTCCCCGAAGGCAAGGATGAGCTTGGCACCCCCGGCTTCCCCGATGGCTGCCCCTATGAGCTGATGCGCTGGTCCAAGTTCAAGAATGAAGCGCCCGAACGCATGTATGAGATCGTCGCCGATCACGTCATGCCCTTCCTGCGCACGCTGGGCGGGTCGGAAAGCGTCATGGCCAGCCATATGAAGGGCGCGCGCCTGGCCTTCACCAAGCCGGCCCTGCTCGACAAGCTGGTGCAGGGGCTGGACGAAATTCCGATGGACGATCGCGATACCAAGGGCGACGTCTATGAATATCTGCTGTCCATGATCTCCAGCGCGGGGGAGAATGGCCAGTTCCGCACGCCTCGCCACATCATCGACCTGATCGTGCGGCTGATGAACCCCGGTCCCGAAGACACCGTCTGCGATCCGGCCTGCGGCACCGCCGGCTTCCTGATGATGGCGGCCGAGCATGTGCGGCGCGAGCATCCCGGTATCTTCTACGATTCAGCCTCCCGCCAGCATTTCGAGACGAAGGCGTTCACCGGTTTTGACTTCGACGAGACGATGCTGCGTATCGCCGCGATGAACATGATGCTGCACGGTATCGAGGAGCCGCGCATCGAATATCGCGACAGCCTGGCGGAGGGCGCGGGGGAGGATAGCGGCCATTACAGTCTGATTCTGGCCAACCCGCCCTTTGCCGGCAGCCTGGACAATGAGAGCTGTTCCAAGGATCTGCTGAAGGTCGTCAACACCAAGAAGACCGAACTGCTGTTCCTGGCCCTGTTCCTGCGCCTGCTGTCCACCGGCGGCCGCGCGGCGGTGATCGTGCCGGACGGCGTGTTGTTTGGATCGTCCAAGGCGCACAAGGGCATCCGCAAGGCGTTGGTGGACGATCATCGGCTGGAGGCGGTGATCTCGCTCCCGTCCGGCGTGTTTCGCCCCTATGCAGGCGTGTCCACCGCGATCCTGATCTTCACCAAGACCGGGCGCGGCGGCACCGATGCCGTCTGGTATTATGACATGCAGGCGGACGGGTGGAGTCTGGACGACAAGCGCAACTCGCTGCTGGCCGAAGAACTGATCGGCCCAGCGCCGTCGCGGACGCTGGACGCAGCGGAGCATGGGAAGAACAACCTGCCCGATCTGCTCGCCCGCTGGGCCGATCGCGAAGGCGGCGAGCGTGCCAATCCCCGCACCGCGCAAAGCTTCTGCGTGTCCCTCGCGGAGATCGAGGCGGCGGGCTACGACCTATCGATCAACCGCTACAAGGAAGTGGTGCATGCCGAGGTGGAGCATGCCGCGCCGAAGGACATCATTCGCGAGTTGCGAGAACTGGAGAGCGAGATCGCCAAGGGGCTGAGCGCGCTTGAGGAGATGTTGGGGTGAGTTGGCCACAGCTTGAAATCAAGGAAGTTGCCCGTGTCGTCGGCGGCGCTACCCCGAGCAGTGGTGAGGCCACATATTGGGATGGCGACATTGACTGGGCTACGCCGAAAGATTTGTCCGACCTGAACAGCAAGATCATTGATGGGACGCCCCGCAAAATCACTCAAGCTGGGCTGCGAAGCTGTTCGGCGGAGCGATTGCCGGTAGGTTCCGTGCTGTTCAGTTCGCGCGCGCCAATCGGCCACATCGCAATTAACAGCACGCCGATGGCCACCAATCAGGGATTCAAGAGCTTCATCCCCGGTCCCGATCTGGATGCCTCGTTTCTCTACTGGTGGCTGGACGCTAACCGGGAACGGTTGCAGGCGATGGGTAACGGCGCCACGTTCAAAGAGGTTTCAAAAGCGGTCGTTGAAGGGATAGTAGTGCCTGTCCCGCCAATGCCGGAGCAGCGGCGGATCGCGGCGATCTTGGATCAGGCGGACGCGCTGCGCCGCATGCGTCGCCAGGCACTCTCTCGTCTTTCTGATCTGGAAGCCGCAATGTTCTTCGATACATTCGTTTCTGGAGCCAAATCTGATTGGCGGGAAACCAATGTCGCGGACCTTGTTGACAAAAATAATGGCGGCATTCGCACCGGCCCATTTGGCAGTCAGCTTTTGCACAGCGAGTTTGTGGATGAGGGTATCGCGGTGTTGGGCATCGACAATGCGGTGTCCAACAACTTTCGTTGGGCGAAGCAAAGATATATCACTCCACAGAAATACGCTGACCTTACCCGCTATAAGGTGCATCCCGGCGACGTTCTGATTACCATCATGGGAACGTGCGGCCGCTGTGCAATCGTGCCAGATGGCGTCGGTGAAGCCATAAATACTAAGCACCTATGTTGTATCTCACTCGATCAAGATCGTTGCCTTCCTGAATTTCTCCACGCATATTTTCTGCGCCATCCGACTGCGCGCCACTATTTGACGTCCAGATCTAAGGGCGCAATCATGGACGGGCTCAACATGGGGATTATCAAGGAGTTGCCTGTCGTCCTGCCTCCACTCTCGACACAGAGAAAGTTTAAGCGCTCGCTCGCTGCACTGGGCGGCCCGGCGTCTCGCGCAGAGATGGCTTTGGCGGACGTTGAATCCCTCTTCACCTCCCTCCAGTATCGTGCCTTCCGTGGAGAATTGTGAATGGCTCCACCTGCCACACATGAATTGACACTGCCGGGCGCCATGTTGCGACGCGGCTTTTGGCTTTATGTGTGGCGCGTCGAAACAGCATCGGGTGACGAATGGCTGTATGTTGGTAGAACCGGCGACAATAGCAGCCCTCATGCAAGCGCCCCCTACACCAGGATGGGGCAGCATCTTGGAACAATGAAGAACCAGAATGCCCTGCGTGCCCGACTGCGCGATCGTGGAATAGTGGCGGAGGATTGCTTTGCCTTTCACTTGATCGCCCATGGCCCGCTTCACCCTGAAGTCGAGAAGGTCGATGGCGCGCTGCATGCAGATTTGATGACTCAGCACATGCCCTTGCGCGATGAAGTCGGAGCGTATGAGCGTGATTTGGCGGCTGCCTTAAGCGAGGCTGGATATCAGGTTTTGAATACCGTTAAATGGCGGCATGCTGGCGATCCTGATCGCTGGGCACTCATACGGACTGCCTTCGCCGATCATTTCCCTAAACTGCGGGATCTCGTATGAAGGAAAGTGAGTTGGGCGGTCGCAAGACCCTGTCGCTCTCGGGTGGCGCCGCACCGCGCCCGTCCGCATCCGTTCCGGCCGACCAGTTCGCTTTCCTGACCTCCTTCCCCTTCATCGCCGATCATGTCGCCATGGCACAGCGCCAGGTGCTGTCCGATCCGCGCGGCGCCGCCGTTCATTGCCGCCTGGCGGTCGAGGCGCTGGTCGGCTGGCTCTATGATCATGACACCGCGCTGCGGCGTCCCTATGGCGATCATCTCGCCGCGCTGATCGCCGAGCCGAGCTTTCATGCGCTCGCTGGCACGATGATCCGCACAAAGATCGACCTCATCCGCAAGATCGGCAATCGCGCCGCCCATCCTGGCCAATTCGCCGGCAGCCAGTCGGTCAGCGCGCTGCGCGAGCTGTTCCACATCGGCATCTGGTTCGCGACCCGCTATTCCGACAATCCGCCGCCGGCCGAATTGACCTTTTCCGCCGACCTGCTGCCGCGCGGCGACACTGGGCCGCAGACCAGCCCCGCCGACGTTCAACGACTGGAGGATGCCGCCGAGGCCAATCGCGCCGCGCTGGAGCAGGAACTCAAGGCCCGTATGGCGGACGCCGACACGCGCGAGGCGTTGGAGGCAGAGCTGGCGGCGATGCGCGCGGAAATCACCGCGTTGCGCCAGGCCAATGAGGGCCGCGACGCCGGCCATGACTATGGCGAGGCGGAAACCCGCGACCTCTATATCGACGTGCTGCTGCGGGAAGCCGGCTGGCCGCTGGCCGACAGGCGCGATGTCGAGTTCCCCGTCCATGGCATGCCCAATGACCGCAGCGCCGACGGCAAGGGCGCGGGCTATGTCGACTATGTGCTGTGGGGTGAGGACGGCAAGCCGCTGGCGGTGATCGAGGCCAAGCGCACGCGCAAAAGCCCGATGGAGGGCCAGCAGCAAGCGAAGCTCTATGCCGATTGCCTGGAGGCGCAATTCGGCCAGCGCCCGATCATCTTCTGCACCAATGGCTATGAGCATATGCTGTGGGACGATCTGCGTTATCCGCCGCGTCCCGTGGCCGGTTTTCGCACCCGCGACGAACTGCAACTGATGGTGCAGCGGCGCACGACCCGCCTGCCGCTCGCCAGCGTGCCGACCAATCGCGCCATCGCCGGATCGCATCGCCGCACCTATCAGGAAAAGGCGATCCGCGCCGTCTGCCACCGGTTCGAGGATGTCGAGCGCGGCGGCGAGAATCATCGCAAGGCGCTGCTGGTCATGGCGACCGGCTCCGGCAAGACGCGCGTGTCCATCGCGCTGACCGATGTGCTGATGCGGGCGAACTGGGCCAAGCGTATCCTGTTCCTGGCCGACCGCATCCCGCTGGTGAAACAGGCGGCGGGGAATTTCCGCAGGTATCTGCCCGACAGTTCGCCGGTCAATCTGGTTCTGCATCCCAAGGCGGACGGGCGCGTGTGCCTGTCCACCTATCCCACGATGATGAACCTGATCGAGCGGGCGCGGCAGGAGGGCAAGCAGCGCTTTGGCCCCGGTTATTTCGACCTCATCATCGTCGATGAAGCGCACCGGTCGGTCTATCGGAAATATAAGGCGATCTTCGACTGGTTCGATGCGCCGCTGGTTGGCCTGACCGCCACGCCCAAAGAGGATGTCGACACGAACACCTATGCGCTGTTCGAGCTGGAGGATGGGGTTCCGACCGACGCCTATGACCTGAAGCAGGCGGTCACGGACGGCTTCCTGGTGCCGCCCAGGGCGATCGACGTGCCGATGAAGATCCCGTTCGCGGGCATCCGTTACGATGACCTGCCCGACGATGAAAAGGAGGCGTGGGACGCGATCGATTGGGGCGAGGATGGCCCGCCCGACAGCGTCGACCCCGCCGCCATCAACGACTGGCTGTTCAACATCGACACCATCGACCAGATGCTGAAGCAGCTGATGGAGGACGGCCTTAAGGTGGCTGGTGGCGACCGGCTGGGCAAGACCATCATCTTCGCCAAGAACCACAAGCATGCCGAGTTCATCGTCGAGCGGTTCAATGCAAATTATCCGGCGCTCAAGGGGCATTTCTGCCGCCTGATCGACAATCAGGTGAAATATGCCCACAGCCTGATCGAGGATTTTGAGCTGCCGGAGAAAGACCCGCACATCGCCGTGTCCGTCGATATGCTCGATACCGGCATCGACATTCCCGACGTGCTGAACCTGGTCTTCTTCAAGATCGTCCGGTCGAAATCGAAATTCTGGCAGATGATCGGGCGCGGCACGCGGCTGCGCGAAGGCATTTTCGTCGATGCCGATGGTCAGCGGACGGACAAAGAATATTTCTACGTCTTCGATTATCTGGGCAATCTCGACTATTTCAATGCCCAGATGGACGGTGCCGAGGCCCGTGCTGCCGCGCCGCTTGGCGAGCGGCTGTTCACTGCCCGCGTCGAGCTATTGGGCCTGATGCAGCCGCGGCCAGCCGATGCGCTGATCAAGGCCGTGCATTCTCCCGCCGATGGCTATCGTGGCGAAGCCGACGAACAGGGACTCTATGAAGGCGTGCGAGCGCAGCTGCGCCAGGAAGTGGCCGGCATGCCGCTCGACAATTTCATTGTCCGCACCAAGCGGCGCTATGTCGAGAAATATCAGGATGGCGCCGCCTGGAGCCATCTGGGCGAAGAGGATCGTCATGAACTGGTCGAGCATGTCGCCGGTTTGCCGACCAGCCTGACCGACCCGGATGTCGATGCCAAGCGGTTCGATCTGCTCTGCCTGCGCATCCAGCTGGCGATGTTGCGAAACATCACCTTCGCGCCGCTGCGCAAGGCATTCATAGAACAGGTGCATCAGCTGGAAAGCAAGGGCGCGGTGCCGGATGTAGCCCGCTGCATGGCCCTGATTTTGGAGGTTCAGACCGACGAATGGTGGACCGACGCAACGCCGGAGATGGTCGAGTTCGCCCGCCGCCGTCTGCGCAGCCTGATGAACCTGATCGAGCCGGGCAAGCAGGTCGTCGTAACGACCAATGTGGCCGATATCATGGGTGTGAAGCGCGAGATAGAACTGGTCGATCTGGGTGGCGCGTCGTCCCTGGCCCAGTTCCGGCGCAAGGCCCGTGCCTATGTCGATCAGCATGCCGACCATGTCACGTTGGCGCGTTTGCGACAGGGGCGTCCTCTCACGCCGGTCGATCTGGACGAATTACAGAAGCTATTCGTCGACGCTGGCGTGGCCGACAGTGCTGATTTCCAGCGTATCCGCCAGTTGCCGGACATGCCGGACTTCATTCGATCGCTGATCGGCCTTGACCGGCGGGCTGCCCAGGCTGCCTTTAATGATGCACTGGCCGGCACCGCGCTATCGCCGAAACAAATCCATTTCGTCGAGACGATCGTCGACTATCTCACCGCATCCGGTCAGATGGACCCGGCGGCACTCTATGAGCCGCCTTTCACCAACGCCGCACCCAATGGCGTGAGCGACATGTTCGACGGTGAAACGGTGGCGCGGATCGTCAACACCTTGGAGGAGTTCGAGCCTCGGTTCGACGTCGCCCTCTAGCGATCAATCGACCAGATTGCCGCCAGTATCATAAGTGATAGTCTCCCCTATGCCATCCAGCTTCACACTCGGCAGCCATTTCGAAGGCTTCATCAAGCGCCAGGTCGGCAGCGGCCGCTATGCATCAGCCAGCGAAGTCGTGCGCGATAGCCTACGCCTCCTTGAAGAGCGTGAGGAAGAGCGGGCGCCCCAGATGGAAGCGCTTCGCGCGGAGATCGACAAGGGGACATCTAGCGGCCCTGGTATCCCGGCTAATCAGGTTTTCGATAAGCTCCGGGCACGCATCGGTCAAACTGGTAACAAGCACGCCGGATGATCCTCCAATTTTCGCCTGCAGCCGAGGCCGACTTGGTGGACATCGCAATGTTCATTGCAGCCGATGATGCCAATCGTATGCTGACCTTCGTCGAAGAATTGCAGACGGCCTGCGCTATCCTCATTGATTATCCCCTTGCTGGCGTCGCCCGGCCTGAACTCGGTGAAATCTCCGCCCCAAGCCGTATCGCCGATATATGATCTATCATCGAATGGCCGGCGATGCCGTTCGGATCGAACGGTTTCTTCACGGTTCGAGCGCCCCATCGGCGGCGGCGCTCTAAGACGCTCGCGTCCGAAGTTGAAAAAAAAACCGAAAATCGGTCAAGAACCGTCAACATACATCAACTTGGCTCATTTCTGGCTGCGGCGCCGATGCCCCGATTTTACTGAACATCGACGCCTGCGATATGTTCGTCTTAAGTTTCAATCGCCGAAATTTTCATCGAGCGAAGCCGATGTCACGCGTGACGTCGTTACCAATAACGCCAGTTGTCGCCGATGATTATTCGCTCGCCCTCCAACTTCGCGCGATCCTTGGACCGCTGGACTGTCCGTTCATCGGGAGGTTCCAGGCCAAAGCTCGCATAGTCAATCGGTGCAATCGTCCACCCCCTTATTGGATCGTAAACGCCGATACCTTCAACGCAGCGAGCGCATGCCTCGCGCTCGTGTCGGACGAGGCCAAGAAGCTGCCACTTGTCGAACTCCGATCCGGTCCAGCCTTGGGGCATTAGCCAGTAGCGCTCTGTTATCGCCCCCCATATATCCAGCCCCCGGATTGCCGAGACAGAGAAGATTGCCGCTTGGTAATCGGCGTCGTCTCGCCAGAAGCTAAGCTCAAAGGCCATCGGCGATCTCCTCGAACTTTTCGGGAGGGGAAATCGTCCAGCCGACTTGCTCATCGTAATGGCCGATACCAGCAACGCCTCGCGATAACGCCTCGTCAGCATGTCGCTGATGTCGAGCATGATCAAATTCTGCCACCTCATGCGGCAGCAGCATGTCTGCACCGTTCACGATGCGCCATGCCATATAGAGCTCCGCGGCGTGGTCATGCGACCTCGCAAACACCGTAGCTTCGATTTCCCGTTCTGATTTGATTTGAAAGATATGCATTCGCGTCTCGTTGCTGTTGCTGACGAGACGGTTCTGACATGCATGTCGTTGGAATGCGGGTGGGTTATGGTTCGCGGCGCAATTCCCAAGCTTCCCGAGCGATTCCGATCAAGCTGCGGCTGAGATGGACGCGGCGCTTTCCCAAGCGCGCATCCCAACGATCAATATTCTTGATCATGTAAGAGAGCCATTGGCTGCGGCCAGCGAAGTTGCCGCCGTTGTCATAGGCTGGTTCGACTTTGATCGCCCGCTGACGTGTTTTTCGTATTAAGTCGGGATGGAAGGCACGTTCGAGCGCAACTTGAAACCGGGCGGCATCGATAGGCGTCTCAGCAATGAAGAAGCCATGTAGGTGCGGCCTAGTGCTCGACCTACCGGAGCGCGATCGCGTCTCAACCAGATAGCAATATGGGATCGCTTGCAGCCCCTGTCGATGAAGTGCGCGTTTCAACCGCTGCTCGACATTCGCCATGAAGCCGTGGGTCGCTGCGCTCCATTTTCCGATGAGTGCTTCATTGACGTGTGCAGTGAATGCGTAGCAGCTCTGAAACTCCATGCCTGCATCGAAGGCGATGAACATTTTCATTGCTTCCGTGAGTGTTTCCCATTTGGGAAGATGCGTTGGTGCATAGGCTGTCATTGGCCAGCTATGGTCAGAATCTCGCCATACTGACATTGGCTCCGAAGGCAGTCCGTGTCCCCGCTCAAATGCCCGCCGGATATGAGCGTCTGCCATTAGTGCCGAAACAAGTTGTTTTTCAGCCTCCATGGCCTCCAGGAGCTCGCGTTTTTGGCGATTCACAGGCGGCTTTGAGCGTCGAGGCCCTATAAAATCGGATCTGCGGCGCGGAGAAATTTTCTTGTGGGGCAACGGCTAATGACCAACTCAGTTTTGACGGAATTTTTCAGTGGCGCTGATTAAGCGCCAAGCACCGATTGATGGGGGCGTTCATGGCAAGGCGAAAAAACATGAAGGTCCAGAACGCAGACCGGGGTTTTGCTTCCGGCAGGCAGTTTGCGCCGCAGCTTGGTCTGGGGAATTGAGCTAAGTTGCCAATCCCTGTCTCTCGATTTCCTGGTGTGTGTGTAATTCTACATTCAAGTCGGGGTCGAGAAGTCCTTCGATCGCATTCATGTCCGAGGCGAGCATGCCATCTGTTTGAATGTTGGGGAGCGCGCGTCGTAGCATGGCGATGGCTGGCACCTCATGGACGGACAACCAACGTTTGTCGGCATTACTGTCAGCCACCACTTCACGCATTACGCGTTGTTGCTGGGGGGTAAGTTGGTCCAAAGTTTTGCCGGCAATTGTCTCCAGTGATTCAGCTAATCCTGAACTGGCCGACGATGCCGGTTGAGCAAGGATGTCATCCCAATGGATATCTGGATACCTTTGATGCAGGACAGCTGAAACGAATTCGCGCTCGTCCATGCGAAGGTGCTTAGCGAACTGCGGCGCCCGTTCTACCGGGATAGGCACGCGACCGCTCAACATGTGCGATAACACAACACCCTGTCGGTAATTCAGCTCCGCTGCGGTCTTTCGTAGGCTGATCCCCTCTAGCTGTCGACGATGGATGGCGTCCGCGAGCATCCGCGCCGCAGGGGACTCTGCAAAAGGGAAATCGTTTTTTGTCGTCATATGATGGTGTGTATCGTTTCCCACTCGACAATGCAATTATGTGTGTTAAATAACACTCGACCAGTGCGGTTGGTGCTGGTGCCGAAAAATCGAAATGAGGAACATTATGGAATGACCGCACGGCCATTTACGCCGGAAACATTGGCGGAGCGCTGGAACTGTAGCGCTCAGAAAATTCGCAACATGGTCCAGAATGGTGAGATTGTCGCCTTTCGCCTTGGCAAGCTCATCCGCATCCCCGACGTCGAAGTAGAGAGAATTGAATGCCTGCAAAGCCTGCCCCCGAGCCATATGAACTCGTCGAACATCGTGGAAAAATTGCGCTCGCCATCGGTCGGGGCGCGTCTCGCAGAAGAATCTCGACTGGCACGAGTGATGAGGGCCTAGCCCGCGGCATCGCCCGGCGCATCTGGGCAAAGATCAATGAGGTGGAATCTGACAGGGTGGAAGATCTCTGGAGTGTCTATCTTTGCGACCGGGAGAAGGATGGCCGGGTTACCACGCGGCAGCGGAATGCGTGGAAGCATCTCGGGCCGATTTTCGGTCAGCGGTTGGGAAATGATATCCGCAAGGATGATTGTCGCGATTATGCTGCCTTTAGGAAGCGTCAGGGCGCTGCGAGCGGAACGGCTCGGATCGAGCTTGAATATCTGCGTGCGTGCCTTTCTCTCAAGTATGGGCGTGGCACGAACCAGATATGGGTTCCTCCACAGGGAGCGCCGCGAGACCGTTATCTGACGCGGGAAGAGTTCGGGCGGCTACTTGAGCATGTGCAGACGCCGCATGTCCGCCTTTTCATTATCCTCGCTATAGCCACGGGCGCACGCATGGGAGCCATTTTGGAGCTGACCTGGGATCAAGTCGACTTCAAGCATGGCACGATCAACTTCAATGCCGAGGAGCGGGAGCAAACGAACAAGCGCAGGCCTGTGGTCCCTATGAATAGCCGGGCGCGGGAGGCGCTCCAGGAGGCTGCTCGTGGCGCCCTGACGAACTATGTAATCGAATGGGACGGAAAGCCCGTGCAGAGCATCAAGAAGGCCATTCGGAAGGCTGCGGAACGGTCGGGTGTGGAATGTTCGCCGCATGTGTTCCGGCATACGGCCGCCGTATGGATGGCGCAGGCTGATGTGCCCATGCAAAAGATCGCTCAGTTCCTCGGGCATACCTCCACTCGCGTGACCGAGCGGACCTATGCAAGATACAGCCCTAGCTTCATGCGAGATGCCGCTGATGCGCTTGATTGGTGAACTTGATGCGGCGTGATCGGTGGTGAGGGGCTGGTTCAATTGAACCGGACGAGCTCTGTGGTGCAGAGCAATAAAAACCCCGGTAAGTCGTTGACCTACCGGGGTTTTCAATGGTGGGCGTGGCAAGGATTGAACTTGCGACCCCTGCGATGTCAACACAGTGCTCTACCACTGAGCTACACGCCCGCCGTGGAGGGGGCCAATAACGGGGGTCGGTGACTCGCGCAAGCGCTAAATGACACTTTTTTGTAGAAACTTTTCCAACCCGCTGGACAGGGGGTGGGGAGGCCATATGCTGCGGTGCAAATAAGGGGGGACGCAAAAACATCATGTTGCCTACGCCATCGACGCCGACGGAACCGGTTCGGCCGCTCCCCTTCTATCGCCATCTCTATTTCCAGGTGCTGGTGGCGATCGCGCTGGGCGTGCTGCTCGGCCATTATTTCCCGGCGACGGGCGAAGCGATGAAGCCGCTGGGCGATGCCTTCATCGCGCTGGTGCGGATGATCATCGCGCCGGTCATCTTCCTGACGATCGTCACCGGCATCGCCGGCATGAAGGAACTGGGCGCGATCGGCCGGGTCGCGGCCAAGGCCTTTGCCTATTTCCTGACCTTCTCCACCCTGGCGCTGATTGTCGGCCTGATCATCGCCAATGTCGTGCAGCCAGGCGCCGGGCTCAACATCGATCCGGCGACCCTGGATGCCAGCAAGATCGCCGATTATGCGCAGCAGGCGCATGACCGCACGCTGGTCGCCTTCCTCCTGAACGTCATTCCCGCGACCCTGGTATCGGCGGTGGCCGATGGGCATAATATCCTGCAGGTGCTGTTCGTCGCGATCCTGTTCGGCATCGCGCTCAGCATGATCGGGGAGAAGGCCGAGCCGCTGATGACGGTGCTGGAATCGGCCAGCCTCGCCATCTTCAAGCTGGTGTCCTTCCTGATGAAGGCGGCGCCCTTTGGCGCGTTCGGCGCAATGGCCTTCACCGTGGCCAAATATGGCGTGGGGACGCTCGCCAACCTCGCCGGGCTGGTCGCGACCTTCTACCTCACCTCGCTGCTGTTCGTGCTCGTCGTGCTGGGGACGGTCGCCTGGTTCGCCGGCTTCAACATCCTGCACCTGATCCGCTACCTGCGCGCCGAACTGCTGCTGGTGCTGGGCACATCCTCGTCGGAAGCGGCGCTGCCCAGCCTGATCGAGAAGATGGAGCAGGCGGGGTGCCGCAAGTCGGTGGTCGGGCTGGTCGTGCCGACCGGATACAGCTTCAACCTCGACGGCACCAATATCTACATGACGCTGGCGGCGCTGTTCATCGCGCAGGCGACCAATGTGCATCTGAGCCTGGAGGAACAGATATTGCTGCTGCTGGTGGCGATGCTGTCGTCCAAGGGCGCGGCGGGCGTCACCGGCGCGGGCTTCATCACCCTTGCCGCCACCCTGTCGATCGTGCCGTCGGTGCCGGTCGCGGGCATGACCCTGATCCTGGGCGTCGATCGCTTCATGAGCGAATGCCGCAGCCTTACCAACTTCGTCGGCAATGCGGTGGCGACGGTGGTGGTGTCGGTCTGGGAAAAGGGCCTGGATCGCGAGCGCTTTGCGGCGGCCATGGCGGGCAAGCCGCTGCCGCCGCTGGGGCAGGTCGCGGACGAGGTCGCGGCCGAAGCGCTCAGCTAAGGCCGGTCAGCGTCTCGCTACCGAACATCCGTTCGACTTCCAGCACCAGGTCGCGCAGGTGGAAGGGCTTTGACAGCACCTTCGCCTGCGGCACCGCCTTGCCGGCTTTCAGCGTCACGGCAGCAAAGCCGGTGATGAACATGATGCGGGTCTGGGGCGCGACATTGGCGGTGTGCTGCGCCAGTTCGATGCCGTCCATTTCGGGCATGACGATGTCGGTCAGCAACAGGTCGAACCGATCCGATTCGATATGCGGCACGGCCTGGGTGCCGGTGGCGACCGCCACCACCTCATAACCCGACTTTTCCAGCGCCCGCGCCAGATAGGCGCGCATGCTGTCATCATCTTCCGCCAGCAGGATTCGAACCATTGACCCCAAATTTCCTGTAAGCCGTCTTCCGCGGCGCCCCTTGCCTTGCCCACAGACTGGCAAGCCGTTCGGATATATGCGACAAGGATTAAAGATTATCCAGCCGACCAAATTTTTCCACGGCCGGTGAAAGGAATGGCGTTGGATCATTTTGGTACGTGTCCGCCAACCGAATCGACGGCGGCCTATGATCTTCATGGTCCTGCTCTTCCCAATGGTCCGCTGATTGTGTCCGTGCCCCATGCCGGGCGCGACTATTCCCCTGAATTGCTGGCTCTGGCGCGGGTGCGGCCGGAGGTGCTGCGCCGGCTGGAGGATCGCTGGGCCGACATGCTGGCGGTGCCGCTGGTCGCGCGGGGCTATAGCGTGCTGGTCGCCCGCGCGCCGCGCGCGATGATCGACCTCAACCGGCATGAGCGGGAGCTGGATCCGGTGATGGTGACCGGTCTGCCCCGCGACCAGCCGCTGCAGAGCAGCGCCAAATTGCGCGGCGGGCTGGGCCTTATTCCCCGTCGCCTGCCCGGCGCCCTGGAATTGTGGCAGCGCCCCATCCCCTGGGAGGAAGCGCGGCGGCGGATCGAGACGGTGCATCGGCCCTATCATGCCCGGCTGGCACAGATGATGACGGCCGCGCGGGAGCGGCATGGCCATGCCATCCTGATCGACCTGCATTCCATGCCGCCGCTGCCGCCGCCGGCCGCCGGACAGGCTGCCCCGGCGCTGGTGCTGGGCGATCGCTTCGGCCGCAGCGCCGCGACACGGCTGATGATGCTGGCGGCCGATGTCGCGGCCGGGCATGGCGTGCTGACGTCGCAGAACCATCCCTATGCCGGCGATCATCTGATCGAGCGGCATGGCCGGCCGGAGCGCGGTTTCCATGCGCTGCAGCTGGAGGTGGACCGTGCCCTCTATCTCGATGTCACGCTCGACCGGCCGGGGCCGGGGCTGACGCGCATGCAGGGCGTGGTGGCGGCCATTGCCGAGGCACTGGCGAACGAACTGCCGCGCAGCTACGCGATGGCGGCGGAATAGCCTATTCGCCGATCACCAGCCGCGCGCCGGCAAGGCTCAGATGATGGGAATCGAAATAGAGCGGCTTGCCGTCATGGATGATGGCGCAGCGGCGGGCATCGCATAGCCGCGCCATCGGATCGATCAGCGTCACGCCCCGTGCCTGCCAGCGGGCAAAGAGTGCGCGCAGATTATCGGTGCGGGCCTCGATCGTGGCGCGGTCCACGCCCTGCGCCTGCGCAAGATCGCCGGCGCGGGCGAGATGGGCCAGATGGCGTGGCACGTCGAAAGGCTGGGGTGGTACCGGTCCGATCAGGATGACCTGCCGTCCTTCGGCGCGCAGGGCACGGATGGTGGCATCCAGCTTCGCGACGAAGGCGGGATCGTCAAATTCGCCATTGGCCCAGAAGGCGGCGAGATAGACGCGGCGGATGCCCGGATCGGCACGGATGGCTGCAAGGGCGGCCTGGTTGGCGCGGGCGCAGCGGGCATCCTTGGGCGCGTCATAGCCCAGTACCGGCGGGCAACTGGACGTGGTCCGCTCGATCAGGGCGCGGCCTTCTGTCCTGGCCCTGAGCGACAGGACATAGGCCATTTCCACGCCATGGCTGTCACCCCAGAGCAGGGCGTCGGGTCGGACCTTGGCACCGAGAATGCAGGGCTGGGCACCGCGGGCGAACGTGTCGTGGCAGGCCTTGCGCGCGGGGCTGATGTCGGTGCGGCCGGCGGCGAGTTGCAGCACCTGCGGCGCAAAGCGCTGCGGCCAGCCGCCCATCGCCAGCAGCGCCAGCGACAGGAGGCAGAGCAGCGCCATGGCGCCGCCGGTGAACTGGAAGATGCGCCGGGCGGGGATGCGGCGGGCATCGCGGAAGGGACGCTCGACGAAGCGCCAGGAGAGGATCGCGGCGATGAAGGAGGCGGCCACGACGGCGATTGCCGTCCAGCCGGTCAGGGCCGCATCGGTCGCATATTCGGTGAAGACGATCAGCGGCCAGTGCCACAGATAGAGGGAGTAGGAGATGAGGCCCACGCCGACGAAAAGGGGCAGGCTGAGCAGGCGCCCGACGCTGGTGCCCGGCGCGCTGTGCAGCAGCAGCGCCGCGCCCAGCACCGGGGGCAGGGCGGTGATGCCGGGGAAAACGGTCTCGCGCGTATAGAAGATGACAGCGAAGGTGACAGATAGAAGGCCACTCCACGCGAGCGCCTCCCGCAGCCAGCGCGCCCGTGTCGCCGGGATGGCGCCGAGCGCCAGCAGCGCTCCGGCGAACAATTCCCAGGCGCGGGTGGGCAGCAGGTAGAAGGTGAAGCCGCTGGTGTCGCGCTGAAGCGCGATCGCCAGTGCCAGCGAAATCGCGGCGATCGCGCCGACGATCAGGCTGCGCCAATGGGCGGCAAAGCGCGCGACCAGCATCAGCAGGATCGGGAAGCCGATGTAGAATTGCTCCTCCACCGCCAGCGACCAGGTGTGGAGGAGCGGTTTCACGTCGGCGCCGCCGGCAAAATAACCGGTATCGGTGAAGAACCACAGGTTGGAGGCGAACAGCGTGGCGGCGAGCGCGGATTTCGGCACGCCCTCGATATCGCCGGGCAGATAGAGCCAGCAGGCCGCCGCCAGCACGGCCAGGATCATCAGGCTGAGCGCCGGCATGATCCGGCGGAAGCGGCGTTCGTAGAAATGGACGAGCGAGAAGCGCTGTTCATCCACCTCGCGCGCGATGATGCCGGTGATGAGGAAGCCGGAGATCACGAAGAAGATGTCGACGCCGACATAGCCGCCGGAAAAGCCTGGCGCATGGGCATGGAAGAGCAGCACCGGCAGGATGGCGATGGCGCGCAGCCCGTCAATGTCGCGGCGATAGCGACCCGCCCCGATCATGCTGCTTTCCTGTGGTGCCGACCCATGCATGGCGCTGTCCTAGCGCGAAAGCCCTGCGATTTGCTTTACCATTTTGCCGTCGTTGACAGCGGCATGGCGGATGATATGATCCAATGTATATCATAAATGGGTGAGGATCATGCGCGACTACGCCACGGCGGACTTCTACAAGGATGTGGATCTGGTTGATGATCCCCATGCCTATTTCGACTTTCTGCGCGCTCAGGGGCCGGTGACGCGGCTGCCTCATCGCAATGTGGTGGCGGTGACGGGCTATGAGGAAACGGTGCAGGTGATGCTCGACACCGAGCATTTTTCCAGCATCAACGCCGTGACCGGGCCGATGACGGACTTACCCTTCACGCCGCAGGGCGACGACATCGCGGCGGAACTGGAGGCGGCGCGGCCCAAGATCGCCTTTGCCGACCAGATCGTGACGGAAAGCGGCACCCGCCATGCCAAGCTGCGGTCGGTGATCGGCAGCCTGTTCACCCCCAGCCGGTTGAAGGCGCTGGAGCCATCCCTCTATGCGACCGCCGACAGCCTGATCGACGAGTTTGCCGCCGATGGTAAGGTCGATCTGGTGCGCCAATATGGCGGCCCCTACGCGACGCTGGTGATCGCTGACCTGCTGGGCATCCCGGCCAAGGGGCGCGCGGCCTTCCGCGTCCTTCTGGAAGGGGCGGTACCGGCCCAGATCGACGGATCGCCCGAGGATCTGAAGCACAATCCGCTGGTCGGCCTTGGCAAGCATATGTTCCGCTACATCGCCTGGCGCCGCTTCCTGAACCATCCGGCGGTGCTGCCGGTACGCCGGCTGCTGGGCGCGGACACGGAGAAGAAGGACATATTGACGACGCTGGCGCTGGCGAAGTTCCCGGATGGGACGAGCCCGACCCTGGTCGACCTGACGGCGATGGCGGCCTTCTTGTTTGGAGCGGGGCAGGACACGACCAACCGGCTGCTGGCCAACGCCTTCCGCATCATCGCGATCCGGCCGGATATCCAGGCGCAGTTGCGCGCCGACCCCAAGCGCATCCCCAATTTCCTGGAGGAAGTGCTGCGCTATGACGGGTCGGTGAAGAGTGGCGGGCGCATCTGCACGCGGACGACAGAGCTGGGCGGGGTCGAGATCAAGGCGGGGACGACGATCCTGATGTCGCACATGGCCGCCAATCGCGATCCGCGCCGCTTTGATAATCCGGCACAGTTCGACATGGATCGGCCGCGCGCCAAGGAGCATCTGGCCTTTGGCCGGGGCGCCCATACCTGCATCGGCGCGCCGCTCGCCCGGCGCGAGGTGGCGGTCAGCATCGAACGGCTATTGGCGCGGATGGGCAATATCCGCCTGTCCCCGGCCCATCATGGGGCGGGTGATGCGCTGCGTTTCGATTATGAGCCCACCTATATATTGCGGGCACTGCGGCACCTGCATCTGGAATTCGACCCGATCGCGGATCCCGGCTGAACAGGGGGCAGAAGCCGGCTGGACCGGCCCCTCCTTGCGATTCGGAGGGGCCGGTTCCTTTTTCGTCAGGCCGCGGCGCGGCGCTCCTTCAGTTCCTCGTTCAGCATTTCTGCCAACAGGAAAGCCAGTTCCAGGCTCTGCGCCGCGTTGAGGCGCGGATCGCAATGGGTGTGATAGCGATCGGCCAGACCTTCGTCGGTGATCGCGATCGCACCGCCGGTGCATTCGGTGACATTCTGGCCGGTCATTTCGGCATGGATGCCGCCACCGAACGTCCCTTCGGCGCGATGCACGGCAAAGAAGCCGCGCACTTCGGCCAGGATGCGGTCGAACGGCCGCGTCTTGTAGCCATTGGCCGCCTTGATGACATTGCCGTGCATCGGGTCGCAGGACCAGACCACCGAATGCCCCTCGCGCTTCACCGCGCGCACCAGCTTGGGCAGGCCGGCCTCGATCTTGTCATGGCCATAGCGGGTGATGAGCGTGATGCGACCGGCTTCCCGCTTCGGGTTCAACAGGTCGAGCAGGCGCAGCAATTCGTCCGGCTCCAGCGTCGGGCCGCACTTCATGCCGATCGGGTTGCCGATGCCACGCAGATATTCAACATGCGACGACCCTTCGAAGCGGGTGCGGTCGCCGATCCACAACATGTGCGCCGAGGTGTCATACCAGTCGCCGGTCAGGCTGTCCTGACGGGTCAGCGCCTGTTCGAACGGCAGCAGCAGTGCCTCATGGCTGGTGTAGAAGCTGGTGCCGCCAAGCTGGGGCACGCTGTCCGCGTCCAGACCACAGGCGCGCATGAAGTCGAGCGCCTGGCCGATCTGGTCGGCCATCGCCTCGAACTTCGCGGCCCAGGGGCTGCGGCCCATGAAATCGAGCATCCAGCCATGCACCCGGTCGAGGCTGGCATAGCCGCCGGTCGAGAAGGCACGCACCAGGTTCAGCGTCGCCGCCGACTGGTTATAGGCGCGGATCATCCGCTGCGGATCGGGCTCGCGCGCTTCGGGCGTGAAGGCGATGTCGTTGACATTGTCGCCGCGATAGCTGGGCAGTTCCACGCCGCCGATCGTCTCGGTATCGGCCGAGCGGGGCTTTGCGAACTGGCCCGCCATGCGGCCGACCTTCACCACCGGCAGCTTCGAGGCGAAGGTCAGGACGACCGCCATCTGCAGTAGCACGCGGAACGTGTCGCGGATATTGTTCGGATGGAACTCGGCAAAGCTTTCGGCGCAGTCGCCGCCCTGCAGCAGGAAGGCTTCGCCGTTCGCGACGCGGCCAAGATCGGCCTTCAGATTCCGTGCCTCGCCCGCAAAGACGAGGGGCGGAAACTGGCCAAGCTGGGCCTCTACCGAGGCAAGCGCCTCCTGGTCCCGATAAAAGGGCATCTGGATGCCCTTATGCTCCCGCCAGCTTTCCGGCGTCCACTTCGCCGCCACGTCGAGTCTCCTTCACGTCAAAAAAATAGGGGCCGCATCTACGCGCAACCGCCCGGCAGGGCAAGTTTATAGCGGTTGCAGCGCCTCTTTGCGCAAGGATACTATCGATCAGACTGATCGAGCGGCTTTATTTCTGGCAGGGATAGCGATCGTTGAGGGCGATGCTGACCAGCGCCGACGCCGCAGCACCACGCTGATCGGGGTAGCGCTCCAGATAGGCGACGACGGTGTTTTTCACATCCTCGGCCGCCATCCGCTTGGGCCAGCAGACGGTGCGGGCGCGGCCCAGGAACATCTCCTTGCGGATGCCGTCGGTCGCTCCGGCGATATATGCGGTGCAGGCCAGCTTATATTCCGGCGCCTTGTTGCGGCATTTGGCGAGCAGGCTGGAGCCGGTCTCGAACATGTAGATGCCGCCTTCGTCCGATGCGGGCGGTGGCGGCGGAACCTTGCTGGATGATGCGGCGGCGATCGCCAGCAGAAGCGCAAACATGGGGGCGGGGCACTCATATCGGATCGTTGAGGATGCGACGCAAAGTGCCGTCTTTGGGATAGCCTGTCCAACCGGACTGGCCGACATGTAAAACGGACTGGCTCAGTATATGCCGCGGCTTGACGATGGCGGGCGGGCGGGCACTATGGCGCCATGCGCATCGCGATCTTCGGCACCAAGGGCTATGACCGGCATTTCCTGTCGGCCGCCAATCAGGGACATGAATTGCATTTCCTGGAACCCCGTCTGGACGCGGACACCGCGAGCCTGGGCGAAGGGTTCGAGGCGGTTTGCGTGTTCGTCAACGACCGGCTGGACGCAGCCGTGCTGGCCAAGCTGGCGGCCGGTGGCACGCGGCTGATCGCGCTGCGCTGTGCCGGCTATAATAATGTCGATCTGGTCGCGGCGGCGGATCTGGGGCTGACGGTGGTGCGGGTGCCGGCCTATTCGCCCCATGCGGTTGCGGAATTCACCGTCGCGTTGCTGATGGCGCTCGACCGGCGCATCCATCGCGCCTGGGCGCGGGTGCGGGAAAATAATTTCGCGCTCGACGGGCTGATCGGTCGCAACCTCCATGGCCGGGTGGCGGGCGTGATCGGCACCGGGCGGATCGGCGCGCTGGTCGCCCGCACGCTGAAGTTGGGCTTTGGCTGCGAGGTGCTGGCGAGCGATGTGGCGGAAGACCCCGAGTTGCTGGCGATGGGCGTGCGCTACGTGTCGCCGCGCGACCTGCTGGAACAGGTCGATATCGTCTCGCTCCATTGCCCGCTCACCCCGGATACGCGCCATATCATCAATGCCGACGCGATCGGCCGGGCGCGCGATGGACTGGTGATCGTCAATACCAGCCGCGGCGCGCTGATCGATACGCAGGCGCTGGTGGCGGGGCTCAAGTCGCGCAAGATCGGCGGTGTCGCGCTCGACGTCTATGAGCAGGAGGCGGACCTGTTCTTCGAGGATCTGTCCAACGAGATCATCGAGGATGATCTGTTCCAGCGGCTGCTGACCTTCCCCAATGTGCTGGTCACCGGGCATCAGGCATTCCTGACCGAAGAGGCGCTGGCCAGCATCGCCGAGACGACGATGGCCAATATCAGCGATTTCGCCGCCGGTCGTCCGCTTGCCAACCGGGTCGATCCGCAAGCGGCTATTGCCCCACGAGGATGAACGGCGCCCAGACATAGGGCTGCACCGCGTCCGGCTTGCCGGACCGGATCAGCTTCAGCATCGCCCGTTGCAACGCCACCCCGCGATAGGCGCCGCGCCGGTTGGCCTTGACCGTCTCGACCGTGATGAAGGTGCCGGCATCGTCCCGCACCGGCCAGTGCGACACCAGCAGGGCGCCGGCGCCGGCATAACGAAATGCCTGGGCCAGGCCGGAATAGGTCGGCGCCTGGGCGCTGCTGCCGGCTGCGGTGTTGCACGCCGACAGGATCACCCAGTCGGCGCCGATCCGCATCTGCGCCACTTCCGATGCCGTCAGTATCCCGTCATTGCCGGAATCCGTATCGGGGGGCGACAGCAGCAGGGCCGGCTCGTCCAGTCCCTCCATCTGGCCGCCGACCAGCCCATGGGTGGCGAACAGCATGACCGAATAGGGGCGCAGGTCGCTGGTGCGCAGGATCGCCTCGCTGGCGTTCGCGCCGATCAGCAGCCGGGCATGATCGGGGCCGAAATAGCGCGCGACCGATCGCAATTCCTCGGCCGATCCGGGCAGGGGCGGCAATTGCGCCAGCGTGGCCGCGCCGCCGCCGCGCTGCTTGAGGGCGATCGCCTGCGTCTCCTGCGAAAAGGGCAAGGGCGCGCCGATGCCCAGCATCCGGTCATCCTGCGCCGCCAGCTTTTGCGGCACGACCGGGCGGAAGCCGCTGTCGATCCGCAGCGCATAGCGCCGGATCAGCCAGGCTGTGTTGCGGTCGATATGCTGCACCGGCCTTTGCGGCAGCATGGCAAAGGGCAGGGCGGCGAAAGCGCCGGTCGGCACGACCCGCAGGCGCTGCGCCTTGCCCAGCGCGGCCTGGACATCGGGCGTGAAGATCTGGGTGTAGAGGATATGGGCGCCCTCCTGGTCGAAGCCGGTGGCGCTCAGCGATGCGCGCAATCGCGCGATCCGGCCGACCAGATCGGCACGCGTCTCCTGCGCCCGGATGATGGCGGTCCGTTCGCGGCTGACGGCCAGGATATAGACGCCGTCAAAGGCAGGCGTCACCGCCAGCAGCGCCTCGTCTTTCGCCAGATTGGCTTGCAGCGATGTCAGGTCGGGCAGGGCGCCGCCGCGCGCCTCCAGCCATCGGGGGAAGTCATGGGCGATCGCGGTGCGGTCGGCATCGACCTGTTTGGCGAGCGTAGCACGGCTGGCGCGTGCGGCGGGCACCCCTTCGTCGCGGGCGAGCGCCTGCAGCAACAGGCTGTCGGCGGCCTGCAGCGCGCGGGTCCGGTCCTGCAGCGCACGGACCCGGTTGCCCAGTGCGGGGTCGTCCACCATCCGCTGCGCGACCAGATGATTGGCCTGGACGATGCCCGACCCGGCGAGCAGGGCCATCGCGTCCATCCCCAGCCCGGCATCGCGCGCCTGTGTCGCGATCGCCAGCACGCTGTCCAGCGCGGCGCGCTGATCCTCGGTCAGGGCGCCGTCCTCCTGCAGGCTGAGGCTGGTGCGCAGCAGTGCGATCAACCGGCAGGCCGCATCGACGCTGTCGCCGCCATTGGCCCAGGCGGACAGCATGCCGGCATTGGCGATGGCGAAGCCGGGAAGATTGTCGAGCTGGCGGGTCTCCCGGTCGAAATCGGCGGCGGCGGCGCGCGCCTCGTCCATCCGGCCGGCCTGGATCAGCGCCGGGATCAGAAAGGGATAGACGCGCTGCCCCATGTCGCGATCCTCGGCGCTGCCGGTGCGGCCGCGGGCCAATGCAGTCTGCAGCCGGCCGATCGCTTCATCCCTGCGTCCCTGGGCGAAGGCGGCGACGCCGGCAAAGGCCAGCGCGCGTGCGGACTGCGGACTGGTGTCACCTTCGATGTCACGAAAACCGCGCTCGGCCTCCAGGAACAGTGGCTCCGCCTCGTCATAGCGTTCCAGCGGCAGCAGCAGATTGCCGAGATTCTGCAGCGCGAAGCCAAAGGCCAGGCTCTTCGTGCCGCTGGTCTCGCGCTTGATCGCGATCGATCGTTCCAGATAGGCGAGGCTTTCGTTGCGCCGCCCGGTGCGCGAGAGCAGCAGGCCCAGCGCTTCGAGCGCGCGGGCATAATTGGGATGCTTGCGATCGACATGGTCGGTCGCGGTATCCACCGCCAGACGGGCATAGATTTCCGCCTCGGCATCGCGATCCGCGCGCGAGAGCATCTGCGCATACATATAATAGGCGCCGACCGCGTCCGCGCTGTTCTGGCCGCTGGCGGCGACCCGCGCCTCCATGCTGCGGCGCTGCGCCTCGACCGCCTCGCTGTTGCGGCCAAGCCGGGACAGTGCCTGGGCATGGGCGAAGGCGATGTTGGATTTCAGCATCATCGCCGATTCATCCAGCGCCTTGGGATCGGTGCGGGCGAAATAGCCGTCGATATATCGGCTCGCTTCAGCCAGCGTCTCGACCCCGGCGCCGATCTGGTTCAGCGTGACCTGGACATAGCCTTTGATCGACAGGCCCTGCATCCAGTAGATCGGATAGGCATTGCGGAAGGGCGACAGCAGGGCAAGGCCGCGGTCCGCATGGGCCAGCGCGTCGGGGTTGCGACCATCGATCTGGTCCATCGACGACAGGTTGATGAGCGCGACGCCCGCCAGCGGATGGGCCTGGCCCTGCACCTTGCTGTGGGATGCGGCCGTTTCGAGCGCTGTCCAAGCATCGCGCGTCTTCTGCGACATGGACAGGGCATAATCATCGCTCTCGAACAGCGCGTCGGCCTTGTCCTCCAGCGCGTAGAGCCGGGCATAGCGCGGATCGTCGGTGCGGAAGGCGGGCGGCGCGGCGGCGGCAGCGGGCAGCAGCGCGGGGCCGGCCAAGGCCAGCAGAAACGCGCCCGCGCGCGCGGAAAACAGCATGATGCGCCCCACTTTTCTCGACCCGATACCGTCTTGGGTCGAACCCAGGACGGCGTCAAGCCATCAGGCGAGCGTCAGGCGCCAGTCCCAGCGCAGCGGATCGCCGTCCATCACCTCCACCCCGCGCGCGATCAGCGCGTCGCGTATCTCGTCCGACAGGGCGAAATCCTTCTCGGCGCGGGCGGCGGTGCGGCGTTCCAGTTCGGCCTCGATCTCCTCGGGCGTGATCTGCGCATCCTTGGGCTGCACTCGCAACTCGGCGCGGGTGAGGTCCAGCAGGCGCAGGCCCAGCGCCTGGTCGAAGGCGGCGATCAGGCACAGCTTCTCGTCGACCGGCACCTTCTTCATGGCGATCGCTTCCTCCAGCAGCGGCAGCGCGCGCGGCGTCATCAGGTCGTCGGCGATCGCGGCGTCGAACTGCTCCAGCAGCGGCACCAGCTTGGGGTGGAGATTGGCGCGCAGATAATCGAGCGTCACCGACTGCCAGGTGATCCCCTCGGCCCGGCTTTTCAGCCCCTCGACGCCCATGACCAGCCGCTTGAGGCGGGTCAGCGCGGCGGCGAGATTATCGGCGCTGAACTCCAACTCGCTGCGATAATGGGCGCCCAGGCACAGCAGGCGGTAGGCGATCGGATGCACGCCGGCGTCGACCAGGCTGAACAGGGTGGTAAAGCCGCCCTTCGACTTGCTCATCTTCCCCTGCCGGTCGACCAGGAAATTATTGTGCATCCACCAGCGCGCACCGGTGAAATCGGGCTGCGCATCCGTGCAGCCGCAATAGGCCTGGTTCTGCGCAATCTCATTGGGATGATGGATCTCGCGATGGTCGATGCCGCCGGTATGGATGTCGAACGGCTGGCCCAGGCGCGCCTGGCTCATGACCGAGCATTCCAGATGCCAGCCCGGCGCGCCCTTGCCCCAGGGGCTGTCCCATTCCATCTGGCGCTGCTCGCCCGGCGGCGACTTGCGCCAGATGGCGAAGTCGCTCGGGTTGCGCTTGCCCGCCACCGGATCGATGCGGGCATGGGCGGCATCGTCGCGACCGCCGGCCAGCGCACCATAATTGGGCACGGTCGAGCTGTCGAAATAGAGGCCGCTGTCCAGTTCGTAGCAATGGGCGTCGGCGATCTTCTGCGCAAATTCGATCATCTGCGGCACATAGTCGGTCGCGACCGTCCATTCGCTGGGCGCCATGATGTTGAGGTCGGCGATATTCGCCTTGAAGGCTTCGGTATAATGGGCCGCGATGTCCCAGATGCTCTTGGCGCTGGCGCGGGCGGCGGCCTCCATCTTGTCGTCGCCGGCATCGGCATCCGACGTCAGATGGCCGACATCGGTGATGTTGATGATCTGGGTAACGTCCAGCCCCTTCCACAGCAGGGTCCGGCGCAGCGTGTCGACGAACACATAGGCGCGCAGATTGCCGATATGGGCATAATTATAGACGGTCGGGCCGCAGCTATAGACGCGCGCATGGTTGGGCTCGATCGGCGCGAACGGCTCGATCGACCGGGTCAGGCTGTTGAACAGGCGCAGGGGCGCGTCGCTATGCTGGTCTTGGCTCATGGCGCCAGCCATGTCGCGAGACGGCGCGATCGTCAACGGGGCGTGCCCCTCAAAAAAGCGCTTGAACTTGACCTTGGGTCAAGCGGTAGCAAGGGGCATGACCGATATATTGGATATTGCCGCCGTCGCCCGCGCCACCGGCCTCACCAGCCGGGCGCTGCGTTTCTATGAGGCGCGCGGGCTGATTGCGCCGCTGCGCACCGCGTCGGGGCGGCGCCTGTTCGGCCCGGCCGAGCTGGCGCGGCTGCACGAATTGCTGGCGCTCAAGCGGGCGGGGCTGAGCCTCGCCCAGATCAAGACTTTGTTCGACGGCCGGCCGATCGACCTTGGTGCGCTGCTGCGCGCGCAGGTCGTAGCGATCGACGCGCAGGCGCAGGAACTGGCGCAGGCGCGCAGCCATCTGGAAACCGCCTTGTCCCGCATCGACCGTGGCGAGCCGCTCGATGCCGCGACCCTTTGCTCGCTGATCCGCAGTGGAGAAAGCATGACCATGCAAGAAGAATGGAAGGCGGTCAGTGGCCGCTATATCAGCGCCCAGGCCGAGGCCGATTTTGCCGAGACGATGCCCAACATGCCGGGCGATTTCGATCAGGCGGCCTATAGCGCGCAATGGGCGGACCTCACCGCCCGGATTGAGGCGGCGCTGCCGCTCGATCCGGCGAGCCTAGAGGCAGGGGCCTTTTATGACGAATGGCAGGCGCTGCTCGCGCCGTTCACCGCCATCGCCACGCCGGCGATGATGGAGGGGGTGACGCGAATGTACGATCATGTCGACGAGTGGAAGGACGAGCGGCAGCCGCCCTTCGCATCGGCCGTGTGGGACTTCATCCGCAGCGTCGGCGCGGCGCGCCGAATGTAATAAATTGTTGCTTGGGCGGTGGCGCCTTGCGCGATCGTCCGGGCGACCCGATATTGGCTGTGCGGACCGGGCCCCTCTGGCGACATGGATCTCTTCCCCCTTGATCCAGGTCGCGATGTCGGACCGCATCGGGTGCGCCCGGTGCAGGTTTTGTGGCAATTCCCCCCTCTTTTTGCCGCAGGAGACCGCACCGGGCTCACTCGAACCACATTTATGATGGAGTGAGTGAAGCCGTGAACAATCCCGTACGCATGCCGGGCTATGGTGCCAGCCAGACGGCGCAGACCGATGCTGGCCTGCGCGCGCACATGCTCGGCGTTTTCCGCAACATGGGCATCGGGCTGGTCATCACCGGCCTGGTCGCCGCCCTGGTCGGCAATACCCCGGTGCTGGCCGCGGCCATCTTCGGCACGCCGCTGAAGTGGGTCGCGATCTTCGCGCCGCTGGCCTTTGTCTTCTTCTTCAGTTTCCGCATCGACAAGATGACGACGGCTGGCGCGCGCACCGCCTTCTACGCCTTCGCGGCGGTGATGGGCGTGTCGCTGGGCAGCGTCTTCCTGGTCTTCACCGGCGGCAGCATTGCCCAGGCCTTCTTCTCGGCGGCGGTGATGTTCCTCGCCATGGCGCTGTGGGGCTATACCACCCAGCGTGACCTGACCAAGATGGGCAGCTTCCTGATGATGGGCCTGATCGGCATCGTCGTCGCCAGCCTGATCAACATCTTCATCGGCTCGTCGGCCATGGGACTAGTGATCTCGATCATCGGCGTGGTGGTCTTCACCGGCCTCACCGCCTGGGACGTGCAGCGCATCAAGTCGGAATATTTTTATTATGCCGGCCATGAGGTGGCGCAGAAGATGCAGGTGATGGGCGCGCTGTCGCTCTACCTCAACTTCGTCAATCTGTTCCAGATGCTGCTGAGCCTGACCGGCGAGCGCGAATAAGCATGCGGGACCAGGCCACCGTGTCGGCCATGCTCTGCCCGGTCTGCCATGTGGGGCTCCACATGAGCGACCGGCAGGGGGTGGAGATCGACTATTGCCCGCAATGTCGTGGCGTCTGGCTCGACCGGGGCGAACTCGACAAGATTATCGAGCGTTCGGTTCAGCCGGCCCCGGCCCCCGCCGCGCCGCAGATGAGCTACCGCCCGGACCGCGAATATCGCGACGACGGGCGGGGCTATCCCAAGAAACGCCGGAAGAGCTTTCTGGAAGAGCTGTTCGATTGAGAAAAAGGCCGGTCCCGATGGGGCCGGCCTTTTTCGTTGGAAGGGGGAAGAAGAGAGATCCCAGCCTGGGCTGGGATGACGGCAGTGGATAGTGGTTCCTATACTCCGTCATGCCAGCGAAGGCTGGCATCCCACTTCCTTCTGGCGCCGCGCTTCAGTCCATGTGCAGCGTATCGAATAAATCCTGCCATTTGGGATTGATGCTTTCGATCAATCGCACCTTCCACTCGCGCTTCCACGCCTTCATCGCCTTTTCGCGAGCGATGGCGTCGATGATCGTTGCATGCCGCTCGGCATAGACCAGGCGATCGAGAGCATATCGGCGACAGAATTCCGAACCGGTCCCGTCGCGATGCCGCATGGTCCGATGCGGCAGGCTGGACGTCACGCCGACATACAACACGCCATAAGCGCGGTTCGTCATGATATAGACCCAGCCCCCCGTCATGGCGGCGATGCTGCGTCAAAAGGCAGTGAGATGCCAGCCTTCGCTGGCATGACGAACTATGAATTGTTCCCTAGCAGATATCCACCGATGAACCACAGCGAGGGTAGCAGCCAAACGAACGCCAAAGGCCAACGACGATGTTTGCATGCAAACCAAACAACAAAGGGAAGCGATAGTATCCATGCTCCCCCGAGCAGAATGATGAAACCGGCTAAATCCATGTGAGCCAAATCAATGCGCTGCGCCCCAGCTTGGGCCGGTGCCGATTTCTACGCCCAGCGGCACGCTGAGCGTCACCATCGGTTCGGCGGCGCTTTCCATGACCTGGCGGATCACCTTGCTGGCGGCTTCGACATCGGCTTCGGGCAGTTCGAACACCAGTTCGTCATGTACCTGCAGCAGCATGCGCACACGCGGCAGGCCGGCGGCTTCGAGCGCCGGGCCCATGCGCGCCATTGCCCGCTTGATGATGTCGGCGCTGGTGCCCTGGATCGGCGCGTTGATCGCGGCGCGCTCGGCGCCCTGTCGTTCGTGCTGGACCGCCGCCTTGATGCGCGGGAACCAGGTCTTGCGACCGAACAGGGTTTCAGTGAAGCCGTTGGCGCGCGCCTTTTCCAGCGTCTCGTTGATATAGACGCTGATGCCGGGGAAGCGCTCATAATAGCGGCTGATCATGTCCTGCGCTTCGTCGGCGCTGATTTCCAGCCGACCGGCCAGGCCCCAGCGCGAAATGCCATAGAGGATCGCGAAGTTGATCGTCTTGGCGCGGCCGCGCGTGTCGCGATTGACCTCGCCGAACAATTCCATGGCCGTGCGGTTATGAATATCCTCGCCCTGTTCGAACGCGTCCTTGAGCGCGGGCACGTCGGCCATGTGCGCGGCCAGGCGCAGCTCGATCTGGCTATAGTCCGCCGCCAGGATGACATTGCCGGGTTCGGCGACGAAGGCATGGCGGATCTGCCGGCCGATCTCGGTGCGGATCGGGATATTCTGCAGGTTGGGATCGGTCGAGGACAGGCGGCCGGTCTGGGCGCCGGTCAGCGAGTAGCTGGTATGGACCCGGCCGGTGTCGCGGTTGATCTGCTGCTGCAGCGCGTCGGTATAGGTCGACTTGAGCTTGGAAAGCTGGCGCCATTCCAGCACCAGCCCGCAAATGGCGGAGCCTTCGGCCTTGAGCTTCTCCAGCACGGTGACGTCGGTGGAATAGGTGCCGCTCTTGCCCTTCTTACCGCCTTTGAGGCCCATCTCGTCGAACAGCACGACGCCCAGCTGCTGCGGCGATCCGATGGTGAAGGGGTGGCCGGCGAGTTCGTGGATTTCGGCTTCCAGGCCGGCGATCGACTGCGAGAAGCTGCCCGAGAGACGGGACAGGGCTTCGCGGTCGACCTTGATCCCCTGCCGCTCCATGCCGGCCACCACCGGGATCAGCGGCCGATCGACCAGCTGATAGACCCGCGTTGCGCCCTCGGCCGGCAGGCGGCCCGACAGCTTGTGCCACAGGCGCCAGGTGACTTCGGCATCCTCGGCGGCGTAGGCGGTGGCCTTGTCGAGCGGCACATGGGCGAAGCTGATCGCCTTCTTGCCGGTGCCGGTCACTTCCTTGAAGCTGATGCATGTGTGATTGAGGTGGACGCTCGCCGCCTCATCCATGCCATGGCCGCCCAGCGACTTGCCGGCGTCGAGGTCGAAACTCATCACCATCGAATCGTCGATTGGCGTCACCTCCAGCCCGACGCGGGCGAGGACGTTGAGGTCATATTTGATATTATGGCCGACCTTGAGCACCGCATCGTCGGCGAGCAGGGGCTTGAGCAACCGGATCGCATCATCGAGCGGGATCTGCTGCGGCACTTCGCCGAACATGTCGTCAGCGGAGCGATGGGCGAGCGGGATGTAGCAGGCGCGGCCCGGCCCGGTGGACAGGCTGATGCCGACCAGGCCCGATTCCATGCTGTCGAGCGCATCGGTCTCGGTATCGACCGCGACCACGCCGAGCGCGCGGGCTTCGTCGATCCAGACCTGCAGCGCCTCGACCGTGGTGACGGTTTCATAGAGGGCGCAGTCGATCGGCGGATGCTCGACCTCGACCACGGGAGGCGGCGGTGGCGCGTCGGCGCTGCCGGTCGCCGCGGCCGTGCTGGCGACCGCAACCGTAGCGGCCGGCGCGCCCAGGCGGTTGAGCAGGGTCTTGAAGCCATGATGCGACAGGAAGGCCTGCAGCGGCTCCTTGGGAATGCCTTTGAGCGTCAGATCATCCAGCGGTTCGGGCAGGTCCATGCTGTCATGCAGCGCGACCAGCCGGCGCGACAGCCGCGCCATGTCGGCGTGGGCGATGAGGTTTTCCTGCATCTTCGACTTCTTCATCGCAGGGGCCGCGTCCAGCGCCGCTTCCAGCGTGCCATATTCGGTGATCAGCTTGGCCGCGGTCTTGGGGCCGATGCCCGGCACGCCCGGCACATTGTCGACGCTGTCGCCCATCAGCGCCAGCACGTCGCCCAGTTGCTCGGGCAGCACGCCGAACTTGCCCATGACATAGTCGGCGCCGCGCCGCTCATTCTTCATCGTGTCGTACATGTCGACGCCGGGCTGGATCAGCTGCATCAGATCCTTGTCGGAACTGACGATGGTGACATGCCAGCCGGCGCGCACGGCGGCCTGGGTATAGCTGGCGATGATGTCGTCCGCCTCGAACCCGGCTTCCTCGATGCAGGGGAGCGAAAAGGCGCGGGTGGCGTCGCGGATCATCGGGAACTGGGGCACCAGATCCTCGGGTGCGGGCGGCCGGTTCGCCTTATACTGATCATACATGTCGTTGCGGAAGGTGTGGCTGCCCTTGTCCAGCACGACCGCCAGATGGGTCGGCCCTTCGGCCTTGCCCAGCTCCTCGGCCAGCTTCCAAAGCATGGTGGTATAGCCATAGACCGCGCCGACCGGCTGGCCATGCTGGTTGGTGAGCGGCGGAAGCTGGTGATAGGCGCGGAAGATATAGCCGCTGCCATCGACCAGATAGAGATGATTCTGCTGAGACATGGGGCAGGGGATAGCGGGGATTGGCGCGCCGCTCCAGTGCCCGACGCTCCTGTATCCGCACTTACACGCCGCCGCTCTCGCCGCTGGCCGGGGCGGTCACTTCGTCGGCGCGCCGGCGGCTCAGCAGATGGCCGACCAGCAGCACTGGCATCAGCACGGCCATGCCGATGAAGATCGCCATCAGCCGCTCGACGCCCGGTTCCAGCACCAGCTGGTCATACCGGTCGGGCACCAGCATCACCAGCACGGCCAGGGTGAACTGGGTGCCGACATAGCGATGGGTCGGATCGCCATTTTCCAGATGCCGGCCCAGCATCACGCCGATCGCGGTGGCGCCGAGCAGCAGCGCCATATTGTCGGCACCCGCGACCAGGAAGAAGGCCGCGAACAGGGCGCCGCCGATGCAGCCGATCATGCGTTGCAATATGCGCTGGCTGACCGGGGCGAGGCCGCTCGACCCGATGCCGGTGACCGGCAGCAGCATCACCGCCATGATCATGATCGCGCCCTGCGCCAGCGCGGGTACGGGAATCCAGGCATTGAGCGCCACCAGCAGCGCCAGCGCCACGCCGGCCTGCAGCGCGTGGCGCAGTGAATCCCCGTGCCAGCCCGCGCCGGTCGCGGCGGGCGTGCGCTTGGCCGGCCAGCGGCGGCGCAGGGTCAGGGTGGAGGCGAGGCTGACGATCAGGCTGGCGGCGATACCGGCGAGCGTTTCGAGCACGCGGGTCTGGACGAATTCGGGCAGGGCGATCGCAGGATGCTCGATCTTGTCGAGCACGACCATCGCATAGGTCAGTCCGAAGAAGAGCCAGGCATAGGAGCGGCGCGAGGTGATCGCGGCATAGAGGCTGATCGTGCCCATCAGCGCCAGCGCCGCGGCGGCGGCGGGCCGGTAGCCGACGATGAAGGGCGCGCTGCCCAGCGCGATCAGGCCGCCCGCGACCGTGCCGACAATCCGCAGCACGCCGCGCGCCAGCGTCTCGGCGGCATGGCCACGCATCACCATATAGCCGGCAAAGGCGGCCCAGGAGACATGGGTGGCGCCGAGCAAATGGGCGAGCAGGATCGCGCCCAGCACCGACAGCGCACATTCCAGTTCATCGATGGTGCGCGGCGTCACCCGGTCGAGCAGCGAGGAAAAGGGGCGCGGCATAGGAACTTAGTGCCGCAGCGGGACAGCAAAGGCCAGTGCGGGATATTTGCTGCTTCCTATCCGTTTCGTTGCGCTGGAAACGGATTGGGAAGGGGAGGGCATGTGATGCGGGCATGGGGCGCAGCGATGCTGCTGGCGATGGCGGCGCAGGGTGGCGTAGCCTGGGCGCAGGACGCGCGGGAATTCTGCGCCGACCGGCCGGGTCTGGACACGCCGCCCTGCACCATGGCGCCGGGCAAGGTTCAGGTCGAACTGGGGCTGGGCGACTGGACCCGCGAGCAGGATGCGGAGAGCCGCATCGACACTGTGAACTTCGGCGACGCATCGTTGCGCATCGGCCTGACCGACAGCATGGAAGCGCAACTGGGCTGGACCGCCTTTGGCCATGTGCGCACGCGCGATCGGGTGACCGGCGCGGTCGAGACGGACAATGGCATCGGCGACATGCGCGTCGCGCTGCGGCAGAATCTGCGCAATCCGGATGGTTCGGGCTTCTCGATCGCGGTCATGCCCTATGCCAGCCTGCCGACCGGCGGCGACGCGATCGGCGAGGGTGATTGGGGCGCCGGGATGCTGGTGCCGATCAGCTATGATCTGGGCCAGGGTTTCAGCCTGCTGGCAACGCCGGAAGTGGATGCGGCGGTCGATGAGGATGGCGATGGCCGGCATCTCGCCTATGGCAGCGTCGCCGGGCTGGGCTTCGACATCAGCGACAGCCTGTCCGGATCGATCGAGGCGTCGCTGATGCGCGACGATGATCCCGACGGCCATGCCACCCAGGCGCTGGCCGGCCTGTCGTTGGGCTGGCAGGCGGGCGACGACATGCAGTTCGACTTCGGAGGCAATCTGGGCCTCAACCATGACAGTCCCGACACCGAACTCTATGTCGGCGTGGTCAGGCGCTTCTGATCCTTAGAGCATCCTCCGATTAGGGTGAATCGGAGGATGCTCTAATTTTCTTCAGAATGCTCTAGCGCTTCTCGTGATTGGCGACCACGGCGCGCGACACGGCCTGCATCAGCTGCCAGCGTTCGGGGATCGACACGGTGGTGCTGCCGATCATCACCGCAACCGCATAGCTGGTGCCGTCGGGCGCGGTCATGATGCCGACATCATTGTAGCCCGTCGATCGCGGCGGCAGATCCTGCCCGGTGCCGGTCTTGTGCATATAGGTCCAGCTATGGGGGACGCCGCCCTTGATCCGTTGCGGTCCGGTCTTGGCTTCCTCCATGAAGTTCATCAGCACGCGGGCCGATGCGGAGGACAGCATGTCGCCTTCCTTGAGCTTGGCCAGCGCCTGCACGATCGATGCCGGCGCCGCGCCATCGGGCGGGCTGGCGAGATAATTGTCGAGCGCCTTCTGCCGGACCGACATGGGCAGCGCGGCGCGGGCGGCGTAGAAATTGCGGCCGATCGAATAATCCTGCCGCCAGTCCAGACCGGCGGTGGTCGACTGCAGCAGCCGTTCGCCCGGACCGAAGCGGATATTGGCGATGTGGCGGCGCGCCAGATAGCCGCGCACTGCGTCCGGCCCGCCGACCGCGCGCAGCAGCGTGTCGTTGGCGGTATTGTCGCTCTGCGTCATCGCGCGGCGCATCAGGTCGGAATAGGTGGTGGTCCAGCCGCCTGATCCCACCATCGCCGCGCTCGGCTGGTGGAACAGGGTCAGATCCTTCTTCGTGATGGTGGTCGAATCGGCGAGGCGGATCTTGCCGCGATCGACCGCGTCCAGGAAGGTCATCGATACCCACAGCTTCGACACGCTCTGCTGCGGGAACAGGGCATTGCCATTATAGGCGACGGTCCAGTCCGCCCCGACCCGGCGCACCGCGATGCCGACCTTGCCACGGAAGCTCTGACCCAGATTCTGGATCACGCTGACGAGAGCGGGCGAGGGCTGCTCGCGCTGGTCGATATCCTTGAACGGGGCGGGGGGATTGGCGACCTGCTTGATCGGCCAGGTGTTGGTCGTGGGCTGCACCGTCTGGCGCGGCGGATTATTCGGTCGCGCGCTGCTGGCCTGGGCACCCGGCTGGGGTGGCGCGCCGACGCAGGCGGACAAGGCAACCACCGCAAGCACAAGGCGCGACGAGACGCGCCTGCTATCATTCGAACTCATCACTAACCCCGCACTTCAAGCCGTTACAAGGCGCGGCGACCCGCATTGTAGGCAAGGACGATGCGACGAATGATTCCACAATTGCGATGTAAGGAGTCTGAACGGCGGAACGGCGCTCAGTTGCGGTTCAGCGGCGAGGCGGCAATAGGGAGCGGATGACGGATGGACTGATGGATCGACGCGGCCTGCTCTGCGGCGCGGGCGCACTGGCGGCGGGATGGGCGATGCCGGCACTGGCGGCAGGCTTTGCTTCGCGGCGGATCGCGGTGACGGTGCGGGGCAGTGGCCGGGACGTGCTGCTGATCCCCGGCCTTGCGAGCGGTCCCGGCATCTGGAACGGCGTGACGGGGCAGATGCCGGGCTATCGCTGGCATCTGGTCCATGTCCGCGGCTTTGCGGGGCTTGCTGCCGACGCCAATGGCAGCGGGCCGGTGGTGCAGCCGGTGGCGGACGAGATTGCCCGCTATATTGCCGCCGCGGGACTGCGGCGAGCGGCGGTGGTCGGGCACAGCATGGGCGGCACGCTGGCGATGATGCAGGGCCTCAAAGGCCTCGCCAGCCGGGTGATGGTGGTTGACATGCTGCCCGCCGGCGCGGCGATGGTCGGCGGCACCGCCAATGGCATGGGTTATCTGGCCGACCAGCTCAGCCAATATTTCACCGGCACCGCGGCCGGGCGCCGCTACCTCGCCCAGATCGTCGCGCAGGCGCCGGGGGCGGAGGGCAGCAATCCGGAGGTGATCGCTACCGCGCTGCGTGACCTGGCCAATACCGATCTTGGTCCTCAGCTCGGCCGCATCGGGGTGCCGATGTCGGTGGTCTACGCCGTCGGCGCGGACCAGGCCCAGTCGGTCGAGATCACCCGCCGCTTCCGGGCCGCCTATGCGGCCAAGAAGGACGCGAAGCTGCTGCCGATCGGGCCGAGCGGCCATGTCGTGATGGCCGACCAGCCGACCCGGTTCAACGCGGCGCTGGGCAATTTCCTCAAGGGCGTTTGACCTCGATCAAAGCGCCGGTCTGGATCGGCGCTAATTTGGTCGGCGAGACGACGCCCCTGGCGTTTGCTCCTCCTCCCTTCAAAGGCGCGGCTGCCCGGCCGCGCCTCTTTTTTGGGTCAGGGCGCCAGCACCGTGTCGACCGCTTGCGCCAGCGTTTCGGGATAGTCGAGCGTGTAGTGCAGGCCACGGCTTTCCTTGCGATGGAGCGCCGAGCGGACCACCAGCCGGGCGACTTCGAGCAGGTTGCGCAGCTCGATCAGGTCCGGCGTCACGCGGAAATTGCCGTAATATTCATCGACTTCCTTCGACAGCAGGTCGATGCGATGCTGGGCGCGCTCCAGCCGCTTGGTGGTGCGGACGATGCCGACATAGTCCCACATGAAGCGGCGGATTTCCTTCCAGTTATGCTGGACGATGACTTCCTCGTCGCTGTTGGTGACGCGGCTCTCGTCCCATGGCCGGATCGGCGGCGGGGCGGGCAGATCGTCCCAATGGGCGCGGATATGCTTGGCCGCCGCCTCGCCGAAGACGAAACATTCGAGCAGCGAGTTGGAGGCGAGACGATTGGCGCCGTGCAGGCCGCTCTCGGTCACTTCGCCCGCGGCATAGAGGCCGGGCAGGTCGGTGCGGCCGTCCAGGTCGATGATGACGCCGCCGCAGGTATAATGCTGCGCCGGAACGACCGGGATCGGCTCCTTGGTGATGTCGATGTCGAGGTCCAGCAGCCGGGCATAGATGGTCGGGAAATGCTGCTTCACGAACTCGGGCGGCTTGTGGCTGATGTCGAGATGGACATAGTCGAGGCCGAGGCGCTTGATCTCATGGTCGATGGCGCGGGCGACCACGTCGCGCGGCGCCAGTTCGGCGCGGGGATCGAAGCGGGGCATGAAACGCTCGCCGCCGCCCGGCACGCCGGGCGGGAGCTTCAGGTGGCCGCCTTCGCCGCGCACCGCCTCGGTAATCAGGAAATTCTTGACCTCCAGATTATAGAGGCAGGTCGGGTGGAACTGGTTCATCTCCATGTTCGACACGCGGCAGCCCGCGCGCCAGGCCATGGCGATGCCGTCGCCGGTCGCGCCACGCGGCGCGGTGGAGAAGAGATAGGTGCGGCCCGCGCCGCCGGTGCAGAGGATGGTCGCGCGGCCGAGGATCGCATCGACATGGCCGGTCTGCTTGTTGAAGGCATAGACGCCCCAGACATGGCCGTCGCCCGAATAGCGCTCGCCATGGCGCGAGGTGATGAGGTCGACCGCGACCATATCCTCCATCAGGGTGATGTTGGGATTGGCGCGCGCGGCCTTGAGCAGCGCGACCTGAACGGCATGGCCGGTGGCGTCATCGACATGGACGATGCGGCGATGGCTGTGGCCACCCTCGCGGGTCAGGTGCCAGCGTTCGCCGAACTCGTCGCCATCCCCTTCTTCATTGGGATTGAAGGGCACGCCCAGTTCCGCCAGCCGCTCGATCGCGGCGGGGGCTTCGGAGACGACGAACTCGACCGTGTCCTGATCGTTGAGGCCGGCGCCGGCGACCATCGTGTCATGGACATGGGCCGCGAAACTGTCACCCGCGTCGAGTACCGCGGCAATGCCGCCCTGCGCCCAGTTGGTCGATCCGCCATCCAGCGCGCCCTTGGCCAGCACGACCACCTTGCGGTCTTGCGCGAGGTTGATGGCGGCTGTCAGCCCGGCCGCGCCGGAACCGATGATGACGACGTCATGGGTGATGGTGGGCATATATATTCACTCTCCGGGCTTTTGCCCTATCCCGTTCGGTTCGAGCTTGTCGAGAACCCTGCGCATCGGTTCTCGACAGGCTCGAACCGAACGGGGTTTCTTCAGGCAGCCGCCGTCAGGTTGAGGAAGACATCCTCCAGGTCGGGGTCGCGGGTTACCACGTCGACGATGGCGAGGCCGCCGGCCTGCACCGCGCTCAGCACCTGGCCGGCATTGGCGCGGTTCTTCATATAGGTGATGGTGAGGGTACGCTCGTCGGTCAGTTCGACCTTCTCGAAACTGGGGTCGCTCGGCGGGGCGGTGATGTCGCGGTCGACGGTGACCTGCACCACCTTTTCCTGCGCCATCGCGATCAGCTCGCGGGTGGGTTTGTCGGTGATGACCCGGCCATGGTTGATGATGCCGATGCGGTCGCACAGCTCCTCGGCCTCTTCGAGATAATGGGTGGTGAGGACGATCGTCACACCCATGGCGTTCAGCTCCTTCACATAGGCCCAGAGCTGTTGGCGCAGCTGCACGTCGACGCCGGCGGTGGGTTCGTCCAGCACCAGGATCGGCGGCGAATGGACCATCGCCTTGGCGACCAGCAGCCGGCGCTTCATGCCGCCCGACAGGGTGCGGGCATAGGCATTGGCCTTGTCCTCCAAATGGACCGCGCGCAGCAGCTCCATCGAACGGCGCCTGTCCTTGGGCACGCCATAATAGCCGGCCTGATTCTCCAGCGTCTCGAACGGGGTGAAGAAGGGATCGAAGACGATCTCTTGCGGCACGATGCCGATGCTGTTCTTCGCATTGCGCGGATTGGCGTCGATGTCGAAGCCCCAGATGCTGGCGGAGCCGCTGGTCTTGTTGACGAGGCCGGCGAGGATGTTGATCGTGGTCGACTTGCCGGCGCCATTGGGGCCGAGCAGGCCATAGATCTGGCCGCGCGGGATGGTGAGGTTGATCCCGTCGAGCGCGCGCTTGCCGCCCTTATAGACCTTGGTCAGGTCGCGGATCTCGATGGCGGCTTGCGCAGGCTGGTCGGTCATGGCTGATCTCTATGGGGATCGAAGCGGGGGAAGGGAAGGGGGCGAAACGACGCGACAGTTGAAAGTTCACACCGTTCTGCGTCACGATTTCCGGGCGATTTCGGCGGAAACGCGCCTGTAACGCGCCGGTGACGCGACACGGAAGCGACAGTGAGGTCACGCCGAAGCGACACCGAAGCGACAGCGACGCGACAGCCGGGCGACAGGGACGCGACATTTATCGGCCGATCGGGCCTTTATGCGGGCGGATCGGCGCGAGCGGATCGGCCCGGCGGGCGGCATGGAGCGCCAGTGCGCTGGCCCAGCTTCGGTCGAAGCCGGTGCCGGCCAGGCGATCGCGCAGCCGGTGCGCGCTGGAGCGGGACATGCCGACCCGTTGCGCGGCATGGCTGATATTGCCGGTTTCGAGCAACGCGGCGAGAAAGCGGCGCTGGCGATCGGGCGTCCATTGGCGGCGCGCGCGCCGGGGTGCGGGGACGGGTGGATTGGGGCGGGGCTGGTCCATCCGACAGGGTAGATCAGGAAAAGCGCGTGTAGGAAAGATGGGAGGTTCGCCTGTCCGTGACGGTCCAGGCGAGGCCCGGCTGGCCTATTTGAACGAGGCCAGGCATTCCACTTCGAGCGGGGCGCCCAGCGCCAGGCCGTCGGCGCCGAAGGCGCTGCGGGTGGGCAGGCGCTTGCCCTCGAAATAGCTGACATAGGTGGTGTTGAAGCGCGGCCAGTCGGCCATGTCGTCCAGCATCACCGTGCATTTGACGACATGGCCGAAGTCGAGGCCATTGTCCTTGAGGATCTTGCCGATCGAATCCATCGCATTCTTCACCGCTGCGTCGAACCCTTCCTTGTGCGGGTCCATGCCGTCGGGCACCTGGCCGATCTGGCCCGACATATAGAGCATGTCGCCGACCCGGATCGCGGGCGAGAAGGGCAGCTTGGCCGGCAGCGGCTTCTGCGCGGCGGCGGGGGCGGCGATCATGAGGCTGGCGAGAAGGGCGGGGGCGAGCAGCTTTTTCATCATAGGGCTCCGAAAAGGATCAGACGCGGGGCAGGGCGGCGATCAGCCGTTCGACATCCCTGTCATCGTTGAAGACCGATGGCGAGATGCGGAAATAATTGTCGTGGACGGACAGGCGGACCTGTGCCCGCGCCAGCGGATCGCTGAGCAGGCCCTTCGCATTGGGCAGGACGCAGCTCAGCAGCGGGCTGGTCGTGCCCGGCGGGGTGATGAGGCGATAGCCCTTGCGCGGCAATTCCTCGCGCAGCTGGCCGATCAGCGTCTGGGCATGGGCCTGGATCGCCGGGACGGTGAGGGTCGAGATGTAGCTGATCGAATGATCGAGCATGGCGCTGATCGCCTGGGCATAGGTGCCGGTGCCGAAATGGCCGAGCGCGCCGGGGCGGGCGCTGTAGCTGGTCGGCGCATCGCCGGGCGGATCAAGCGGGAAGATATGGGTCTGCGGCGGCGAAAGCCCGATGCCGGGCGGCGCATCGGGCGCGGCAAAACCATAATAGCCATATTCGGTGCGGGGCAGCCGGTCCGCGACGCCGCGCCGGACATAGAGGAAGCCCAGGCCGAAATCGCCCATCAGCCATTTATAGGTGGCGCATGCGGCGAAATCGACGCCACTGTCATGCAGGTCGATCGGCACCGCGCCGGCGGCATGGATGATGTCGGCATAGACGAGCGCGCCGACCTTGTGCGCCATCGCGCTGATCGCCTTCAGGTCATGCTGGAAGCCATTATAGGTGGAGACGGCCGAGACGCTGACCAGCTTCGTCCCCGGCGTGATGGCGCGGGCCATGTCCTCGGGCGCGATGCGGCCCTCGCGCGCCTGCACCCAGGCGACATCGACGCCCTGTTTCGCCATTTCCTGATACATGGGGAAGGCGGCGTAGAAATGGAGCGTGTCGGTGACGACGCGGCCGCCTTCCTTTGGCAAGCCGAGCGCGCGCAGCACCGCCTGTTCGCCCATGGTGGTGGACTGGACCCAGGTGATCTCGTCCGCATCGGCGCCCATCAATGCAGCAAATTTGGCGATCAGCGCGGCGCGATCGACCGGCTTGCGCGCAGCGGCGACGGGATCGAGCGTGCGGCCGGCGAGATAGGCGTCGGCGGCGGCCCTGGCGCCCAGGCTCACCGGATGGGTGGAGGCGCTGTCGAAATAGGCGAGCGGGGTGGCGGCGAAGCTGGCCTTGTCGGGGAGCGATGGCGGTGCGGCGACGGCGCGAGCGGCCTGTGCCGCCAGCGGCACGGCAAGCGCTGCACCGAGCGCCTGGCGCCGGCTGAGGCTCATGCCATGATCCGGGCGAGCGCGGTCTTGAACGCCTGCATCTCCGCCGGCGTGCCGAAGGAGACGCGGACCCAGTCGTCCATATGCTTGCGCGGGCCGCCGATGAAGATCTTCTCCTTCGCCAGCGCGGCGGTGACATCGGCGCCGGGGCGACCGACATGGATCATCGCGAAGCTGGTCTGCGACGGCAGATATTTGAGACCGCGCGCGTCAAGCCAGGCAAAGAGATCGTCGCGTATCGCCTTGTTATAGGCCTTGCGCTGGGGCAGTAGGGCCGGGTCGAGCAGGCTGGCTTCGGCCGCGACCACGGCGGGCATTGGCGTGATGTTGACGCCATAGTCGGCCATGCCGTCGAGCAGATCCTTGCGCCCGGCGATCAGGCCGCAGCGCAGACCGGCGAGGCCGTAGATTTTCGAGAAGGTGCGGGTGACGAGGATGTCCGCGCCCTTCGCGACCAGGTCGAGGCAGCTCTGCGCATCGCTATAATGGATATAGGCCTCGTCAACCAGCAGCACGGAACCGGCGGGCTTGTTGGCGAGCAGCCATTCGATGTCGGCGCGCGGGATCGGCAGGCCGGTCGGGTTGTTGGGATTGCAGAGATAATAGACGCTGGCGTCGGGCGCGGCGGCCAGCAACTTGCGCAGGTCGGCGGTGAAATCGCCGGCCAGCGGCAGGGCGACGGCGCGGGTGACCGGCTGGTTGCCCTTGCCCAGGAACCCCTGATCGAAGGTCGGCTCGAAATAGGCGATCGGGCGGGACTTGGACGAGTAGGACAGCGCGACCGAGCGCAGCGGCATGAAGGAGCCGGGATGGACCTGGACCTGGTCGGGCGACAGGCCGTTCTGGCGGGCGAACAGGCTTTCCAGCTTCGAGGCGAAGGCCATGCCATAGCGGCCGGCGAGCGGATCGAGCCCGGACAGCGCCTGCAGCGCGGCGGGGGCGGGGCCGAGCGGATTTTCGTTGCTGTTGATGAAGATGCCGTCGGTCAGCGTGGCGACCATCGCCTTGGGATCATCGCTCATCGCCACCTTGCGGTCGCGCTGGGCGAGGGCGGGCGCCGCACCGGCTATTGCCACCGCGCCCATGGCGCCGCGCATCAGCATGCGGCGGCTGAGAGTGTCCGGACGGTCGGTCATGGTTTTCGCTTCCCCCTGATGGGGATCGAGGCATCGATCCACATCCCAATTATTGTTGCCGCGTTCTGCGAGCCGCCGGTCGTGCCGACCGGCTTCAGAACGCTAACAAAGCAAAAGGGCCGGTCTCCTGGGAGACCGGCCCTTGTGTTCTAGCCTATCAGAACTTGAAGTCTACGCGGGCGTAGTAATAGCCACCGGCCGAACCATAGGCACCGTGACCGTAATAGGAGTTCCAGCTGGTGGAGCCGTTCTCATAGGGCGACTGGCCGGGGAGGACGGTCACGCCGCTGAGCAGCTTGGGCTTTTCGGGGCGCTTGTCGAACAGGTTGTTCGCGCCGATCGAGAACTTCACATAATCGGTGAAGTCATAGCCCAGCTCCAGATCGGTGATGCCGGTCGCCTTGACCACGCCGTCACGTTCAAGCGGCTGGCCGTTCATCGCCGCTGCCGAAAGGGCCGAGCGGACGAGGATGCTGGTCTTGCCGTAGAAGGTCTGGCGCAGGTTGGCCGAGAAGGGGCCGCTGGCGAAGTTGATGCCGGCGACAATCTTGTAGTCGGGTGAAGCGTCTTCGATGTAGCTTTCCGACTGCGCGCTGAACAGGCTGGTGTTCTTGTTGTCGGTGATCTTGGTCTTGTTGTAGTTCGCGTTCAGCGACAGGTTGAGCTTGCCGAAGTCGAGCGGCACGACATAGTTGGCCGAGAAGTCGACACCATAGGTTTCCGTGTCGATCAGGTTGGTGAAGCTCGCCACGCCCAGCGTCTGCAGGCCGGTGTCGAGCACCAGGCCGGTGGACGCGATCGCCGCGAGAATGTCTTCCGCACCGGCGACGGGCAGACCGCCCTGAATGGCCGGCAGCGAAGCCGTTGCCGAGATACGATCCTTGATCTTGATATAATAGCCATCGATCGTGATCGCGAGCTTGGGAGCCGGACGCAGGACGATGCCTGCCGAGAAGTTGGTCGACTTTTCCGGACGCAGGGCATTGAAGCCCAGCAGCATGGCGGCTGGCGAACCGGCCGGCAACTGGAGCACCGCGCTGGTCGGGCCGACATTGACGGTCGAGTAGAAGGATTCCGCAAGCGTGGGCGCACGGAAGCCGGTGCTGGCCGTGCCACGGATCGCGAAGGCATCCGAGAAGTCGTAGCGGGTGGTGATCTTGCCGATCGTGGTGTCGCCGAAGTCGCTATAATCTTCGTAGCGGCCGGCAAGGTCGATGGTCCAGCCTTCGACCGGGCTGGCGATCAGGTTGATGTAACCAGCCTTCGAACTGCGGCTGTGCTTGCCGGCATCGACATCCTTGTAGCCGGGGAAGGACTGGACGCCTTCCTTGTAGGTCGATGCGAAGTCGCCGGCGACGATTTCATAGGTGTCGCGACGATATTCGCCACCGAAGGCCAGGGTCAGCGGTTCGGCCATGCCAACGTCGAATTCCTTGCGGATGTCGAGGGTGTTGGTCAGCTGGCTAAGCTTGAAGCCGCCGTCATAGGCGTCGGTCGGCGTGTAGGGCGTGATGCTGGAGTCATTCTGTGCGGCCGTGTAGCTTTCGATCCACATGGCGCGATGCGCGGATTCGATCGTCCAGATCTTGTTCTGGTCATAGCCATAGGTGGTGCTGACGTCATAGTTCCAGCCGCCGCCAAATTCGCCCTTGGCGCCAACCGTGAAGCTATATTCCTTCTGCTCCACCTTCTGCTGGGGGACCATGCCGAACGTGCCGGTGTCACCAAAGCAGGTGCTGGTGTCGGTGGTGCTGGCGCAGATGCGGTTGGGCGGACGATAGCCCTGCTTGGCATAGCCGACGCGACGCGACACGTCGCCGAAGCTGTAGAGTTCGACGCCGCCGAAATCATAGCCCATATTGTAGAAGAGCAGGTTGAGCTGCGACTTGGCCTGGCCGCCGTTGATGCCGTTGAGGTCGAGGCCAGCCCAGGCGGGATCGTAATAATTGTTGGTCGATCCGAACGAGCCCGGATAGGTGCCGGCCGTCGGCACATAGGGATTGCCGTCGATGTCCGACATGGTGACCTGGCCGGTGCCGGTCGAGGTATAGTTCTGGCGACGATGGAAGCCGGTCAGGTTGAAGAAGCCGTCTTCGCCCAGCTTGAAGCCGACATTGCCCGAAGCCGAGAACAGTTCGCCCTCGCTGTTGTAATATTGTCCGCCAGTGACCTTGAAGCTGCCGCCTTCGCTGTCATCCTTGAGGATCATGTTGATGGCGCCGGCGATCGCGTCGGTGCCGTAGACGGCGGCGGCGCCATCCTGCAGCACTTCGATGCGGGATACGGCATCTGGCGGAATGAGGTCGATGCTGGGTGCGGCCGAACCCTGGAACGGACCGGCGATGACCTGAAGAATGGCCGAGCCATGGCGACGCTTGCCGTTCACCATCACCAGCGTGTGGTTAGGGCTCAGGCCACGCAGACGGGCCGACAGCGAGAAGTTCGACATGTCGGTGCCCTGGGTCTGGGCGGTGAAGCTTGGCACCATCTGGGTCAGGGCCTGGTTGAGGTTCGGCTGGCCGACATGGCTCAGCGCTTCCTCGCCGAAGACCTGAACCGGCGCGGCGCTTTCCGCGGCCTGCATGCCGGTTGCGCGGGTGCCGGTAACGATGATGGCTGCACCTTCATCGGCCTGCGGTTCCTGCGGTGCTTCCTGCGCCATGGCGCAGGCCGACCAGGATGATGCGGCGATCAGAGAAATTTTTAGAGCAGATAGTCTATTCATTCGATGCCCCCTGATTTTGTCATTATATCGACATAGGGGGTGACGAATGATCTGCGGACTATCCTCTATTGCGCCGCACAAAATTTAAGTAAAAATGAAATGTTTCTGCAATTTTTCCGTGTCAGGATTCATTAGCTTATTGCGGTGCTGTCGGACTGTGCAATTATATGTAATGCATCGACATTGATGCGTTTTGCAATCAACTGGAATGGAGGATTTTTGATCCTGGTTCGTTGTTGATTTACTTGTGCCTCATTCGCCCTTGGCCATGGCGATGAGCTTGCGGGCCTCTGCGCCGGTCCAGTCCATGGCTCCGACCACGCGCGCAACCTCCTTGCCCTTGGCATCATAAAGGACGGTGGTCGGCAGGACGCCGGTGGCATAGCCCAGGCCGAGCTTGTTCTCCGGATCGGTCCAGCCCTTGAGGTGGGGCAGCTTGTGCTTGGCGAAGAAGGGCTTGATCGCGGCCTGGCCCTGCACGTCCTGCGAGATCGTCAATACCGCCAGACTCCTGTCACCTTCGCTGTCACTTTGCGCGGCGAGGGCGTCGAGCGTCGGCATTTCCGCGACGCAGGGCGCGCACCATGTCGCCCAGAGATTGACCAGCAGCGGGCGACCGGCAAAGTCCTGTAGGGTCGCCGTGCCACCCTGCGGATTTTCGAACGCGAAGGTCGGCGCAGGTGTACCCGCCTTGCTGCGGTCGATCGTGTAGTTGAATTCGCCCTTCGCACTGTCGCCGGCAGCGGGTTGCACTTCGTCGCCCGTCACCTTGCCGCTGGCGCTCGCATTGGCTTGCCCCGCGGGCGGGGATTGCCTATCGCATGCCGCCAGCCCAGCCAGCAGGAGCAGTGTCATTACCGAGCGCAAGGACGATATCATGGAAGCAGGCTCCAACAGCATGTGGGGTGGCCGGTTCGCGGCCGGCCCGGCATCGATCATGCGTGAGATAAATGCCTCCATCCCCTTCGACAAGCGCTTGTGGAAACAGGATATCGCCGGGTCCAAGGCGCATGTCGCGATGCTGGCCAAGCAGGGCATCGTCGATGGCGAGGATGCGCAGGCGATCACCGAGGGGCTGAACCGGATCGCGGCGGAATATGAAGCCAATGGCGTTCCGGTCAATCTGGACCTGGAAGATATCCACATGGTCACGGAGTCGCGGCTGGCCGAACTGATCGGCCCGGCCGCCGGACGCCTGCACACCGCGCGCAGCCGCAACGATCAGGTGGCGACCGATTTCCGCCTGTGGGTCCGCGACGCCATGGATGAGGTGATGGCCGGCCTGGCCGGGTTGCAGCAGGCGCTGCTCGCCCGCGCCGAGGAACATGTCGATGCGGTGATGCCGGGCTTCACCCATCTCCAGTCGGCGCAGCCGGTGACGCTGGGCCATCATCTGATGGCCTATTATGAAATGGTGCGCCGCGACCGCAGCCGCTTTGCCGATGCGCGCGTGCGGCTGGACGAATGTCCGCTGGGCGCCGCCGCGCTGGCCGGCACCGGCTTCCCGATCGATCGCCATGCCACGGCGGCGGCGCTGGGCTTTGCCAAGCCGACCGACAACAGCCTGGACAGCGTGTCGGACCGCGACTTCGCGCTCGACTATCTGATGGCCGCGACGCAGGCGTCGCTGCATCTGTCGCGCCTGGCCGAGGAATTCATCATCTGGGCGAGCCAGCCCTTCGGCTTCGTCAAGCTGCCCGACGCCTATTCGACCGGCAGCTCGATCATGCCGCAGAAGCGCAATCCGGACGCGGCCGAACTGGTGCGCGGCCATGCCGGCCGCATCATGGGCTGCATGAATGCGCTGTGCGTGACGATGAAGGGCCTGCCGCTCGCCTATTCCAAGGACATGCAGGACGACAAGCCGCCGGTGTTCGAGGCGCATGACCTGCTGGGCCTGTCGATCGCGGCGATGACCGGCATGATCGAGACGGTGACGTTCCGCACCGACCGGATGCGCGGACTGGCCGAAAGCGGCTTTGCCACCGCGACGGACCTGGCCGACTGGCTGGTGCGCGAGGGCGACATTCCCTTCCGCGAGGCGCATCATATCACCGGTCGTGCGGTGGCGGCGGCGGAGGAAGCCGGCGTGCAGCTCGCCGACCTGCCGCTCGAAACGCTCAAGGCCATTGATGCGCGTATCGACGATCGCATCTATGCGGTATTGACGGTCGATGCGTCGGTCGCCAGCCGCAAGAGTCATGGCGGCACGGCGCCCGATCAGGTGCGCGCGCGGATCGCCGCGGCGCGCGCGACACAGGAGTGAGGCAGATGGCACGGCATGTCCGCAGCGGGCTGATGATCGGGGCAATGGCGCTGGCGCTGGCCTCCTGTGGTGGCCGTGAATCGCTCAAACCCGTGGCGGGCCAGAAATTGCCCGCCGTGCCGGTGGGGGCGGCGACCGCGCCGACCGCCGCCGACATGATGGATCCGGGCACCCAGGCCCGCCCGGAACGTAACGTCGAACTGCTGACCCAGTCGCGCCAGCGCGGCAATGACGAGTTCGACCTGCCGCCGGAAAGCCGGCCGCAACAATAGTCCCTATTCCCGCAAGGATCAGACCTTGGACCATTTCGATTATGTAGACGGCACCATGCATGTGGAGCAGGTGCCGATGACGGAAATTGCGCAGCAGGTCGGCACCCCGGTCTATGTCTATTCGACCGCGACGCTGGAACGCCATGTCGGCGTGTTCCGCGAAGGGTTGTCCCAGCTCGACAATCCGCTGATCGCCTTTGCCGTGAAGGCCAATCCCAACGCCGCCGTGCTGGCGACGCTGGCGAAGCTGGGGCTGGGCGCGGACGTGGTGTCCGGCGGCGAATTGCAGCGCGCCGTGGCCGCGGGCATTCCGGCCGATCGCATCGTCTTTTCCGGCGTCGGCAAGACCGCCGAGGAAATGAAGCTGGCGCTGGAGCTGGGCATTTTCCAGTTCAACCTGGAAAGCGAACCGGAAGCGGAAATGCTGTCGGAGGTCGCGCTGTCGATGGGGAAGAAGGCGCCGGTCGCCTATCGCATCAACCCCGATGTCGACGCCGGCACCCATGCCAAGATTTCGACCGGCAAGTCGGAAAACAAGTTCGGCATCCCCTATGACCGGGCGCTGGAAAGCTATGCCGCCGCGCGCGACCTGCCGGGCCTCGATGTCCAGGGCGTCGCCGTGCATATCGGCAGCCAGCTGACCGACCTGGCGCCGCTGGAGGCGGCCTTCGTCAAGGTCGGCGCGCTGATCGTGCAGTTGCGCGCGGCCGGCCATGACATCCGCACCGCCGATCTGGGCGGTGGCCTGGGCGTGCCCTACGACCCCTCGCAGCCGCTGCCGCCGAGCCCGGCCGACTATGGCGCGATGGTGACACGGGTGACGCAGGGCTGGGATGCGCGGCTGATGTTCGAGCCGGGCCGGGTGATCGTGGGCAATGCCGGCGTGCTGCTGTCGAAGGTGATCCGCGTCAAGCAGGGCGCACAGGCGCCGTTCGTGATCGTCGATGCGGCGATGAACGACCTGATGCGGCCCAGCCTCTATGACGCCTGGCACGATATCCGGGCGGTGGCGCCGGACGGCAACCGGATCGCGTCGAACGTGGTCGGGCCGGTGTGCGAAACCGGCGATACCTTTGCCATGGGCCGCGACATGGACGTGGTGGCGGCCGGCGACCTGCTGACCTTCATGACCGCCGGCGCCTATGGCGCGACCATGGCGGGCACCTATAACAGCCGATCGCTGACCCCCGAAGTGCTGGTGTCGGGCGACAAATGGGCGGTGGTCCGCGCGCGTCCGCCGATCGAGGCGCTGATCGCGGGCGACCATATCCCCGACTGGGTGGCTGGCTGATGCATAGCCTGCCCGTCTTTCTGCGGCTGGAGGGGCGGGCGGTCATCCTGACCGGAGAAGGCGAGGCGGCCGATGCCAAGCGCCGGCTGCTGGAGCGCGCCGGCGCGCGCATCGTCGGCGAGGATGATGCGGGCGCGCGGGTCGCGATCGTGTCGGATGGCGACGCGGCGGTGGTGGCGCGACTGCGCGCGCGCGGCGTGCTGGTCAATGCGACCGACAAGCCGGACCTGTGCGATTTCACCCTGCCGGCGATCGTCGATCGCGACCCGGTGCTGATCGCGATCGGCACGGGTGGTGCGTCGGCGGGACTGGCGGCGGCGCTGCGGCAGCGGATCGAGGCCTTGTTGCCGAGCGGGCTGGGCGATCTGGCGCGGGCGCTGTTCGCGGCGCGGGGGCGGTTGCGCGACCTGTGGCCCGATGCGGGCGCGCGGCGGCAGGCGATCGGCAAAGCGCTGGCGCCGGGCGGGGCGATCGATCCGATGGGGTTTGATCCGGATGTCGACGTCTGGTTGGCGGAAGGTCCGGAGACGGGCAATAGCGAGCTATATCTTGTCCGGTTGACGTCGGCCGATCCCGACGACCTGACCATGCGCGATGCGCGGATGCTGGCACTGGCCGACCGGGTCTATCATGATGGGTCGGTGGCACCGTCGATATTGGAGCGGGCGCGGGCGGATGCCGAGCGGATCGCGGCGGATGGTCCGCCCGAACGGCTTGAAACCGGCCTCAGTCTGTGGGTCAGTTCTGCCGCGCGCTGAGGCGGGCGACTTCATCCTGCAAGGCCTGGATCGAGGAGACGAGGCGGGCGCGGTCGAGCTGCATTTCCTGCAGGGCATCGCGGGTTTCGCCCAGTTCCACGGCGCGGCGGGCGATGCGGGCGTCGAGTTCGGCATTGTGCCGGCTGAGCATGCCGAGCCGTTCGGCGCGGGCGCACAGATGGCGCAGCCGCGCATCGAGCAGGTCGAAATCGAATGGCTTGACGATATGGTCGTCGGCGCCGGCCTCCAGCACTTCGACGGCGGACTGGCTGTCGAGGCGACCGGTCAGCATGACGATGCAGGCATGGGGGGCGAGGGCGGTGGCGCGGATGCGCTTCATCGTCGCCACGGCGGGCAGCATCAAAAGGTCCATGTCGATCAGGACCAGGTCGACCGGATGCGTGACCAGCAGGTTGAGGGCGATGAAGCCATTTTCGGCCAGCACCACGTCATAGTTAAGCCGCGACAGGCGGCGGGCGATGACGGCGCGGGCGGTCGCATTCTCGTCGATCAGCAGTACGCGCAGCCGACGCGAGGCTGTGGCCCCGCTTTCCGGCTGTTCCGCGATGATCTGATGAAGGGGCTTGCGCTTGAAAAACGGCATTGGATAGCAACTCCTGCGATCGGCAGGATAGAAGCTGGCGGCAAAGAAATGGTTAACGCGCCATGCCCTCGGCGCCATAGGCGCGCAGGAAAATGTCGACGGCGAAGGCGGCGTCGCTTTCCATCTGTTGCGGCGTGACCCGTTCGATCTGGCTGAGCAACAGCAATTCATGGCAGCCCGATGTCGTCAGGCGCATTAGCACGCGGGCGGCCTTGTCGGGGTCGTCGCGGCGCAACTGGCCGCGGTCCATCGCCCCTTCGAGGAAACGGGCGAGCAGCATCCGGGTATGGCTGGGCGCCATTTCATAGAAGATGCGGCTCATTTCCGGGAAACGGCCACCTTCCGACGCGATCAGCCGGTGCAGGGCGATCGCTTCGGGCGATGTCACCTTTTCGAGCAGGCTGAGCGCGGTGCGGTGCAGCGTCGAGGGGAGGTCGCCGCCGGGGTCCAATATTTCCGAAAGCCGCGCGCGATAGGTGCTGGTCGCATTTTCGAGAACCGCGCGAAACAATTCCTCCTTGGAAGGGAAATGATTCCACAACGTGCCCTTCGACCCGCCCAATATGGCGGCGATGGCCGACATGCTGGTCGCGGCATAGCCATTTTCCAGAAAATGCCGGGCAGCCACCTCCAATATCGTCTGGCGCCGGTCGAGGCGGCGGGCCTCCCGACGACTGGGGGCTAAAGCTTTTTCCGGGCATGTCATATAAGCGTACCATAGAGTACGCTATTTATATTGACAAGGGTGGTACGGCGGGGCAAAGGCGATTTTCATACTGGATGGTACGGTTTGGATATGTCCGTGAGTCGCATCAGTTTTTCCATTCGCACCGGCGGTATTGCAGTGACAGCGCTGCTTCTGGCCGGCTGTGCTTCAATACCCGATCTGGGCAACAAGCCCGAGATTCGCACACCGCAGAGCGTGGAGGCCGGGCGCAGCCTGAGCGCCGACACGGTCGCCTGGCCCAGCGAGAATTGGTGGAGCGCCTATGGCGATCCGCAGCTGACATCGCTGATCGAGGAGGGGCTGCGCAATTCGCCCGACATGGCGGTGGCGCTGGCGCGCTTCCGCCAGGCGACGGCGATGGCCCAGCAATCGGGCGCGGCGCTGCTGCCCACGGTCGACGCCACGGCCAATGCCGGCGTGACCAAGCAGAGCTATAATATGGGCATGCCCAAGGATTTCGTGCCGCAGGGCTGGCTGGGCACCGGCAAGGTCGGGCTGGACTTTGGTCTGGACATCGACCTGTGGGGCAAGAACCGGGCGTCGCTGGCGGCCGCCACGTCGGAGGCCCGCGCGGCCGAGATCGACGCGCAGCAGGCACGCCTGGCGCTGACCACTGCGATCGCCGATGCCTATGCCGACCTGGCCCGCCTCTATGACGAGGCGGAAATCCAGGAGCGCACGCTGGAAATCCGCACGGCCAGCCAGAAGCTGGTCGCCGACCGGCGGCAGAATGGCCTAGAAACGCGCGGCAGCGTGCGCCAGGCCGACGCCACCGTGTCCTCGGCCAAGGCGCAACTGGCGGCCGCCCGCGTGGCGATCGAGCTGCGCCAGCATCAGATCGCCGCGCTGATCGGTGCCGGGCCGGACCGCGGCCTGGCGATGACCCGGCCGCAGATCGGCCAGTTGGCGCCGCTGGGTCTGCCAGCGGACGTCACCACCAATCTGGTGGCGCGTCGCCCCGACGTCGCCGCCGCGCTGGCCCGGACGCAGGCCGCAGCCAGCCGGATCAAGGTGGCGCGGGCATCCTTCTATCCGGCGGTGAGCCTGAGCGCCCTGATCGGCGTCCAGTCGCTGGGGTATGAAACGCTGTTCACCGGCACCGGTGCTTCGGGTGGTTCGACGTCCTTTGCGGACAATCTGTTCAAGAAGGATTCGCTGTTCGGCAGCGCCGGCCCGGCGATCAGCCTGCCGATCTTCCATGGCGGGCAGTTGCGCGGCCAGTATCGCGGCGCGCGCGCGACCTATGACGAGGCGGTCGCCAGCTATGACCAGACGGGGCTGGGCGCCTATCAGGACGGCGCCGACGCCGTGACCAGCCGCCGGACGCTGGACCAGCGGCTGACCGACGCCAAGGCGGCGCTGACCGCGTCGCAGGATGCCTATGGCGTTGCCCAGCAGCGCTACAAGGGCGGGCTTTCCACCTATCTCGACGTGCTGAACGTCGAAGACCAGCTGCTCGCGGCGCGTCAGTCCGTCGCGCAGCTGGAAGCGAGCGCCTTCTCTCTCGATATTGCCCTCATTCGCGCGCTCGGCGGCGGCTTTGCCGCGAGCGACGCTCAGTCCAAGGATCGACCCAATGGCTGATGCCGCCACCGAAACTTCCCCCGAACTGGCCGAGCAGCGCGGCAATGCCCGCAAGACCTGGCTGACCCGTCTGGCGATCGCCGTGCTGGTGGTCGGTGTCCTGTGGGCGGCCTGGTATGTCCTGATCGGCCGCAACCATGTCAGCACCGACAATGCCTATGTGAATGCGGAGGTCGCCCAGGTGACGCCCCTGCTGTCGGCGCAGGCGATCGAGGTCAACGTCACCGACACCCAGACGGTGAAGCGTGGTGATATCCTGGTGAAGCTGGACCCGACCGATGCGCAGATCGCGCTGCAGCAGGCCGAGGCCGACCTGGCCGATGCCCGTCGTCGCTTCCGCCAGACCAGCGCGACCAGCGGTTCGCTGTCGGCGCAGGTCGAGGCGCGTGGCGCCGACATCGTCCAGGCCCGTGCCCAGCTGGCGACCGCGCAGGCCGATTTCGACAAGGCCCGCATCGACCTGCAGCGTCGCGAGGCGCTGGTCGCGGGCGGCGCGGTTTCGGGTGACGAAGTCACCGCGGCGCGCAAATCCTACGCCGCTGCCAAGGCGGCGCTGGACCTGGCCCGTGCCGGTGTCGAGACCGCGCAGGCGACCCGCAATGCCGCCACCGGCCAGCTGGCCGCCAATGACGCGCTGATCCGCGGTTCGACCGAGGAAAGTGATCCCGCGGTGATGATCGCCAAGGCGAAGCTGGACAATGCCAAGCTGGACCTGGAACGCACGATCATCCGCGCACCGATCGACGGCGTGGTGACCAAGCGTGCGGTCCAGATTGGCCAGCGCGTGGCGCAGGGCAGCCCGATCATGAACATCGTCCCGCTGTCGCAGGTCTATGTCGACGCCAATTTCAAGGAGCGCCAGCTGCGCCATGTGAAGGTGGGCATGCCCGCCACGGTGGTGGCCGACATCTATGGCGGCGATGTCGTCTATCATGGCAAGGTCGTGGGCTTCTCCGGTGGCACCGGTTCGTCGCTGTCGCTGATCCCGGCGCAGAACGCGACCGGCAACTGGATCAAGGTGGTCCAGCGCCTGCCGGTGCGCATCGCGCTCGACCCCAAGGAACTGGCAGAGCATCCGCTGCGCGTGGGCTTGTCCACCGAAGTCGAGATCGATCTGGCCGGCAAGTAAGGGAGCGAGCGCGTGAGCGGTCCCGAAACCTTCAATCTGCTCTCGCCGCGCACCCGCACGCTTGCCGGGCTGGTGCTGGCGCTGAGCAACTTCATGGTCGTGCTCGACCTGACCATCGCCAATGTCTCGGTGCCGCATATCGCCGGTAATCTGGGCATCTCCGGCGACCAGGGCACCTGGATCATCACATCCTATGCGGTGGCGGAGGCGATCTGCGTGCCGCTGACCGGCTGGCTGGCGCTGCGTTTCGGCGTGGTGCGGACCTTCATCTGGGCGATGATCGGCTTCGGCTTCTTCTCGATGATGTGCGGCCTGTCGACCACGCTGGGCATGATCGTCGCCGCGCGCCTGGGTCAGGGCATTTGTGGCGGGCCGATCATGCCGATGTCGCAGACCCTGTTGCTGCGCATCTTCCCGCCGGAAATGCGGCCGCGCGCCATGGGCCTGTGGGCGATGACGACGCTGCTGGGGCCGGCCATGGGGCCGATCGTCGGCGGCTATATCAGTGACAATTGGAGCTGGCACTGGATCTTCTTCATCAACCTGCCGATCGCGGCGCTGTGCGTGTTCGCGGCGATGGCGATGCTGCGGCCGGTGGAGACCGATACGGCGCACCAGCCGATCGACAAGATCGGCCTGTGCCTGCTGATCTTCTGGATCGGCTGCCTGCAGGTGATGCTGGACATCGGTCGCGACCATGACTGGTTCTCCGACCCGCTGATCCTGACGCTCGCCATCCTGGCCGGCATCGGCTTCATCGTCTTCATCATCTGGGAGCTGACCGAGGAGCATCCGATCGTCGACCTGCGGGTGTTCCGGCATATCGGCTTCTCATCGGGCGTCTTCACACTGGCTTTGGCCTTCGGCGCCTATTTCTCCAGCATCGTGGTCATCCCGCAATGGCTGCAGATGTCGATGGGCTATACCGCGACCTGGTCGGGCATCGTCACCGCCTTCACGGCGATGGCGGCGGTGATGAGCGCGCCCTTCGCGGCTCGCTTCACCGGCAAGGTCGATCCGCGCATCATGATTTCGGGCGCGGTCTTCTGGCTGGGCTGCATGACCCTGTGGCGGGCGCACTGGACCAGCGGCATCGACTTTTTCGGACTGGCGCTGCCGCAGTTCGTGCAGGGCTTTGCCATGCCCTTCTTCATGATCCCGCTGACGACGCTGACCCTGGGGTCCGTGCCGCCGAGCGAGACGGCGTCGGCGGCCGGGCTGCAGAATTTCCTGCGGACCATGGCGATCGCGATCGCGACCTCGCTGGTGCTGACCGGGTGGAGCGACAGCCAGCGCGTGTCGCGCAACGAACTGGCCGGCGCCTTGCAGCCCGACGATGCGCAGCGCGCGCTGTCGGGCATGGGGATGACGACCGAGCAGATCCGCCAGACCATATCCAATCTGGTGGAGCAGGAGGCGATCGCCATTTCGGTCGACTATGTCTTCTTCATCTCCGCGTTGGTGCTGTTTGCGGCGGCGGTGATCGTCTGGCTGGCGCCCAAGCCGAGCGGGCCGGTGGACACGTCGGCGGCGCACTGAGCGCTGCCCTGTTCGAGGCAAAGAAAAAGCCTCCCGTTGCTGTCGCGACGGGAGGCTTTTTCTTTGTGCGGACCTTGGCCCTAGCGGGCGGCCGAGGCGCGCTTCTGGCCGTAGAGGAAATAGACGACGAGGCCGATCGCGTTCCAGATCAGGCAGGCATAGATGGTCTTCATCGGCAGGCTGAGGAACAGATAGGCGCAGCCGAGCACGGCGCCCAGGCCCACCAGCGTCGCTGCCGGCGTGCGGAAGGGGCGCTTGAGGTCCGGCGCGCGGCGGCGCAGGATCAGCAGGCAGGCGCCCACTGCAGTGAAGGCGATCAGCGTGCCGGCATTGGCGAGTGCGGCGATCTGGTCGATCGGCAGCACGCCGGCGATGATCGCGACCAGCACGGCGGTGACGGCGGTGATACGGGCAGGCGTGCCGCGCTTCGAGATGCGGGCGAGCGATTGCGGCAGGAAGCCGTCGCGCGCCATCACCAGGAAGATGCGGCTCTGGCCGTAGAGGAAGCCCAGCAGCACGGTGGGGAGCGCAATGACGGCGGCGATCGCGACGATCCGGGCGATCGATCCCTGGCCCATTTCGCGCAGGATGAGCGCGAGCGGCTCCGGGCTGTCGGCAAAGCGGGTGAAGGGCATGGCGCCCACGGCGGCGGCGGCGACCAGCACATAGATGAGGGTGCAGACGATCAGCGAGCCGACGATGCCGATGGCGAGGTCACGGTCCGGATTCTTGGCTTCCTCCGCCGCGGTCGAGATCGCGTCGAAGCCGTAGAAGGCGAAGAAGATGATCGCGGCCGCCGCCATCACGCCGCGCTCGATGCCGTCAGGCCCCATATGCTTGGCAAAGCCGAAGGGCATGAACGGTTCGAGATGCTGGGCGTCGAAGGCGGGCAGGGCGACCCAGACGAACAGGCTCAGGGTCGCGATCTTGATCAGCACCAGCAGGGTGTTGAGCCGGGCGCTTTCGCGCGTGCCGAACATCAGCAGGGCGGCGACGACGCCGATGATGAAGATGGCGGGGATGTTGATGAAGCCGCCAAGCTCCGGTCCCTTGGTCAGTGCCTCGGGAAAGCCGAGCGGGGTGAGGAGCGGGGCGGCATAGCCCGACCAGCCCACCGCCACGGTCGAGACGACCAGCGAATATTCGAGGATCAGGCTCCAGCCCACGATCCAGGCAATGCCCTCGCCCAGCACCACATAGGAGTAGCTGTAGGCGCTGCCCGCCGCCGGCATCATCGTCGACAGTTCGGCATAGGCGAGCGCGGCGCAGGCGCAGATCGCGCCGGCAATGGCGAAGGAGATGAGCACGGCCGGGCCGGCGCGATCGGCGCCGACGCCGATCAGGGTGAGGATGCCGGTGCCGACGATCGCGCCGACGCCCAGCGCCAGCAGATGCGGCCAGGACAGGGTGCGCGCCATGCTGTGGCCGCCTCCCTGGGGCGTCATCGCCTCCATCGGCTTGCGACGTGTCCAACTCATAGAAAGCTCCCCCTGTTATGCGGTCTGTGGCGGGTTTGCTGGCGCAAACGACGGGCGGGCGCAAGCGCCGAGCCTGAACGTGGCGACTTCTTACAATATTGGGCGTGGTTGCTGCGCTATTGTTGCCAAAGAGCGGGAGGTCGACGCAATGGCGACGGCAATCGGTGCAGTGGAGCGACAGGCGCGGGAACGGCGCATCTTTACCGGCATGGCGGCGCTGGTCGCCGTCACCGTGATTGGTGGCTTCGGCAGCTTTGCCCTGCGCGGCTATGTCGACGTGGCGACCGTGCCCTGGTGGGTGCATGTCCATGCGTTGTCGCTGCTGGCCTGGACATTGCTGTTCCTGGCGCAGGCGCTGCTGGTGGCGCAGCGGCGGACCGATCTCCATCGCCAGTTGGGCTGGGTTGCGGCCGGGCTTGCCTGTTTCCTGATCCCCTGGGGTATCGCGACGTCGATCCTGGCGGTCCAGATGGGGCGGGTGCCGCCCTTCTTTCCGCCGGGCATATTCCTGGTGCTGGGGCCGCTCGACATGCTGGCCTTTGGTGCGCTGACGCTGGCGGCGATCCTGCTGCGGCAGCGGAGCGACTGGCACAAGCGGCTGATATTGTGCGGGACCATCGCGATGATGGAGCCGGCATTCGGCCGGATATTGCCGATGCCGCTGCTGGGGCCATGGGCCGGCGCCTGCGCGACACTGATGCAGTTGCTCTATGTCGGGATCGCCATGCGCGCCGATGCGGGGCTGCGCGGCGCGGTGCATCCGGCCTATCGCTGGGGGCTGGCGGTGATCGCCGGGCGATTGCTGCTGGTCGAGTTGCTGGGGCGCACGGCGATCGTCACTGGGGCGGCTGCCGCGCTGGCTGCGGGATAGCGGACTTGCGCTTGCGGCCGCTTTGGCTTAAGGGGCGCCCTGCATCCGGGACTCTGGTCCTGGAACCCTGACGACTCCAGGATATCCAAGAGGGATATCGAATGGACGCTGGCCGGCGAGTTTTCGCCCGCCGGCGATTTTGTCGTTTTGGGGTGGTGCATGGATTTTCCGGGTCTTGCGCCCGAATTGAGGTGATGATGTTCGATTCGCTAAGCGATCGTCTCGGTGGGGTATTCGACAAGCTGCGTGGGCGCGGTGCGCTTACGGAG
>NZ_NOIW01000139.1:0-11021 GCF_002708645.1 Sphingobium sp. IP1 | reverse complement strand
CCGAGCAGGGCATGGACGAGACCGCTGTCTCGAACATAGATGCGTGGCGACTTGACCAGTCGCTTTGGGCTGTTGCTGTGCCAAGGCTCAAGCCTGCGGACGAGCAGCAAATCCACCAGCAGATCCAGGTAATTTGCGATCGTCTTGGAGTCGAGGCCAAGACCGCGGGCGAAGTCCGATGCATTGAGAAGACCCGACTGGTGATGTGCCAGCATTGTCCAGAAGCGGCGCAGCGTTTCCGCAGCGATCCTTGGCCCCAACATGGGAACGTCACGTTCAAGATAGGTTCGGATGAAATCCTGCCGCCACCGCAAGGAGGCGCGGTCATTCGACGCAAGGAAGCTGTCGGGGAAACCTCCGTGCACCCACAAATGGTTGAGTTCCTGCTCACCGATTTCGAGCGCGTTCAAAGGCCCCATCTCCAGATAGCTGACGCGCCCTGCAAGACTTTCGCCCGACTGCGCGAGCGAATCGATCGACGCCGATCCAAGAAGAAGAAACTGCCCGGTGCGCCGGCCTGCTCGCCGTCCCTTATCGATGAGGCCTCGCAAAATCTGGAAAAGTCCCGGGAGCCTGTGCACCTCATCGAGAATGACGAGCTTGTCCTGATGGGCGGACAGATAAAGTTCCGGGTCCGTCAGCCTTGCCTGATCCGCATCGGACTCAAGATCGAGATAGATCGACGGCATCGTTTCCCCGATGTCCAAAGCGAGCGTGGTTTTCCCCACTTGGCGCGGACCAAGAAGCGCGACCGCCGGCGCTTCCTCCAAACGAGACATCAGTTCCGCAGCAACATTTCTCACAATCATCCATGCATTATTGGATCAGAATTCCAAATTTGCAAGGTTAATCCATTTTCATCACGGATCCGTTCGCCTTTCTAGCCGATGCAGGAGTTCGCATGACATATTCCTCGCGCTTTTCGATGGGGGCCATCACCCTGCTGTCGGCCTGCACCTGTAGCGCTCCGGCTTATGCTCAAAGCTGGGCGGAGCATTGGTTCGACAATGTCACCTATACCAGCCCCGGCAGCTTCGAGGATCAGACGCGCGGCTATGTCACCGCGGGCGGCATGTCGGGCCGCATCGACGTTCATAACGACTATCTGATGAGCCTGACGCTGCCCAAGGTGAAGGCAGGCTGCGGCGGCATCGACATGTTTCTTGGCGGCATGTCCTTCCTTGATCCCGACTATCTGGTCGAGAAGCTCGAGACTATTCTTCAGGCAGCGCCTGCCGTCGCCTTCCAATATCTTCTCGAAACGCTCGATGAGAAGATGGGAAACATCATTTCAAAGATGGAGGCGGCCACCAATTACCTGAACTCAATTCAAGTGAATGATTGCCGCCTCGCCAACCGCATGGTCCAGATCGCCAAGGGCGACGACAATATGTCCGGCATCATCGAGGAGATGACCGGCTACAAGTCCGTCAAGGAGGGTTACGCCAAAAGCTATCAGCAAAGCCGCGAGAAGATCCAGTCGAATGGCAATAATCCGACCGAGGATCTGCGCGATGCGCTCGCCAACTGCCCGGCCGAGGTCACTGAAATATTCAGGACCGGGTCGCTCCTCTCGCACGCCGCAAACCGGGTCGGCGCGGCGGACTGGGCCGCGGTCATGCGGGCGCGGGTGGGCGACGTCTATATGCGCTGGGACGCGACCGACAAGGTGCCGCTCTTCTCTGCCATTCCAGCCTGCGCCGGCCAGGATAGCGAATCTTCCGACGACTTCCTGAGCGGCCGCGTCATGCGGCGTGCGCTGGGCATCCCCGCCACCAGCGCCGATTGCACGCGCGATGGAGCCAAGGGCGCACTTACCCTCACCCGCGAACGCATGACCGCGATCGCTGAAAAGATCCGCACGCGCGCCGCTCTGACGGCAGAGGAGAGGCAGTTTGTCGCCAATGTGCGCACGCTCCCCGTCTATCGCATGTTGGAGTGGGGTGTCCGGCAGGATATGGTGGACTCCGTCATCGCCGATACCGACGAACTGGTGGCGCTGACTCTTGCCTATCAGATGCTGAATGACCTCACGCGAAGCATCGATTTCGCGCTGACCAATGCGGAGCGCGGCACCAATGCGGCGGGCGCGGCGGACAGCAGTAACGCCAATATCTGCCAAACCCGGATCCTGACCAAGGGGATCGAGCAACTTCGAGACCTGCGCGAAGAAGTGCTGCGGCAGCGCTCGCAGATGCGCCAATCCTATATGGCAGCCCTTGAGGCAGCCAATCTCTCAACCAACTATGCCGGTCTCGTCCGCCAGCGCGACCGGGACGCCCGCGACGCCGCCGGCACCGCCACAAACCGCAATCGCTAAAGGGGAGCCTTTCCCATGCGCCTTGTCGTTCGCCTCTGTGCGATCCTGACCAGTCTTGCCATCGCTGAGCCGGCCCTTGCTCTGGAAGCCAGTTTCCACAGCTATGATGGCTTTGCCGAGACGGTCGATGCCTTTCGCCTCGTCTCGATGATCTTTGCCGACCCGCGCTACGAGACGCTGGTGCTGATCGTGGCGGTGGTCGGCATGGCACTGGGCGCGGTGCTCGCCATGGTCCGCGGCACGGGCATGGGTCTTGTCGCCTTCGGCTTCCAGATGCTGGTGGGGATCGGCCTCTTCGTCGGCCTGGTCGCAACCACCGGCACGGTCCATGTCTATGACCGCGTCCGCAACGCCTACCAGCCGGTGGGAGACGTTCCCAACCTCATCGTGTTGGTTGCCGGCGTCACCAACATGATGGAACGGGCGCTGGCCGAGACGATCGACGACAATGTGCTCGATCCCCATGCCAAGCTGGAGTTCGGCGCGGGCGGCCATGCCTTCGATCTGTTCCTGAACGCCGTCTCGCCGCGCGGCCCCATGACCGACAGCTTCCTCGATGCAACGGTCAAGGACTATGTCCGCCAATGCTACCCAGTTGCGCGCGTGTCGCCCGCCTATGGCGTGGATGATGACCAGCTCTTCCGCGCCAGCACCGCCCTCCCTACCGCCTTTGCTGCCATGGCCGGGCCATCGACGTTCAGCACTGTCTTCACAGCCTCGGACAAGGGCGGCACGACGGTCAGCTGTCAGGAGGCCTGGGAGCACATCGCCGATCGCCTGTCCGATCCCGCCATCTTCGAAAGCTATTCGGCCCAAGTCTGCGCCCGCACCGGCTACGATATTGCAAAAGCGGATCAACTCGCGCGCTGCCGCAGCAATCTGGGCGAAATGGGCGACATGATGATGGGCACCCCGCTCACCGCTCAGGCCTTCCTCACTAACATCCTGCTTGGGCATAGCGTGGGCGATGTTCTCTTCGAGGACAGCCCGGCGACGGCCTCGCGCGTGATGGCGAACCGGGCCGTCGTATCGACCGGTCTTGCAACCATGTCGACGGCAAATGAATGGTTCCCGACGATCCGCGCTGTCGTCTTCGGGATCATGCTCTTCATGGTGCCGGTCGCGCTCCTGTTCATCCTGACACCGATCAATCTGCGGGTCGCGAGCTTTGCGCTGGGACTTTTCGTCTTCGTGGCGCTGTGGGGCGTGATCGACGCCGGCATTTACCAGCTGACCCTTGGACGGGCCACCGCGACCCTGGCCGAGATGCGGGCCAATCATCTGGCCGCCAACGCCTGGATGCTCGCCCCTTCCTCCGCCATGAAAGCGCTCGCCATATTCGGCAGCTTCCGCACCGCTGGCGCCGGGCTCGCAGGCGCCTTCGTGTTCACGGTGTTCCGCTTCTCGGGCAATGTCTTCTCGTCCTTCACCGGCGGATCGCTGGGGGTCACGGCGCAGGCTTCCTCCGCAGCGGCGACGGTCTCGACATCGGAAGGCTACGCTTCCGCACTCGAAGCCCAGGCGTCTGCCGCCGGCACGGGCACTCGCCGCGCCGCCGCTTCCTCCTTCGGCGATTTTGGCGCACGGTCCAGCTTTGGCGCCACGCGCGCCTTCGGCGCCGCCGGCGCGGTTGAGGGCGCGCATGGGGGCGTTCCTGGCCAAGCAGCGCTAGGGCTCGGCGGGATCGACGCCGGTCGCGAACTGGGCGGTCTCGCACCAGCGCTCGCGGGCCGCGACCTCGCCGATCCATCGGTCAAGGGCGCGGTCCAGGCGGCAGCCGCCACGGGCGCCATCCACAATTTTGCGGAAAAGGATGCGCTCAGGAAGCTGGGTACAGGCTATTTCGGATCAGGTCAGAGCGGCGAGAAGGCCTTTGCCGCCTTCACCCAGAACCTCGTCCAGTGGCGCGCCTTTGGCGATACCCGCGCCTACGACATGATGATGCAGGGAGCGAGCCGGCATTTCGAGCGCGCAGGCTATTCGCCAGAGGATGCTGCGCTCAAGGCCAGTGGTCTGATCGCGGAAGCTCATGCCGATCCGACCTTCGCCAAGCTCATCGCCAACAGCTACTCGCAGGAGGAAATGCTGCGGAATGAGATTACAGGCGCCCAAATGCAGGTTGGCGCGATGGAAGGCCGCCGCGACTATGCGGGCGATCAGGTTTCCGCCGTCGAGCGTGGCAATGTCGCGACCGAACAGGCGCGACGGACTGGCGGGAACGAGGGGCAACGGTTCGCTGCCCGAATGCTGGGCCTGCCGGTGGATGAAATGAACCGCCGCATCTCCTTCATCAACGCCCTCCCCGGCGAAGCGCGCTCTACCGCCATATCCCAACTCTCCCGCTCCACCGGCCGCAATGAAGCGCAGGTCATGCATGCCCTTGAGACCTACCGGGCGGCGAGCGAAACGGGCACCGCCGACGGGGCAACCGCAGAGGCCGCCCGGGAAGGCACGAGCGTCTACGGACGCACCCGCGAGGCTGCCGGTTATGATTTTGCCGAACGCTCAGGCAAGCTCGATGCCCAACGCGAGGTCGGCCATGATGGCACGCGCGGCGCAGCAAGGATAGGCGAGCAGCGCAGGCAATCGGAGAATTTCGGCTTTGCGGAAGGCGCTGCCGCCGCCGGCATGTCGACAAGAGAGGCTGCACGTCTCGATAGCTTTATCCGGGCGCTCAGTGATGGTGCGGGCAATCAGCTCGACATGGCCGAGGGCGGCGCAGACGGCGTGGCTGATCGCGCACGCAATTCCAGGATGACCAGCATCGTCGACAAGGAGCGCCTGTCGCGCGTGCAATCGCTGCTCAAGGACAATGGCATCGAGATGACCAAGCGAGAGATCGCCATGGATCAGAATGGTGATTTCAGCCTCAATCTGACACCTGCGACGGCCGCCCAGATGTGGAAGGCTGGACTTCTCAATGAGAGCCAACTTGGCGCTGTCGCCAATGGCGGCCATGCGCGGTTCAGTCTCGCCCACAATGACCTACTCGTCTCCAGTAGCGCTGGCTTCGAGAAATCGGCACGGAATGACACCAGCACGCGGTTCGAGGCCGGCAAACAGGCAGGCCCTGACACGATCGAGCATTTCATGGGCGGCGGCGCCGAAGGCAAGGCCGCGATGGCAAATTGGCTACGCGGAGGATTCGAGATGGACCGCAAGGGCAACTGGCGCCTGAAACCCCAGGTGGCGGACACACTTCAGCGCGATGTGCAGGCTGTTATGGCTCAGACTGGGTGGGAACGTGCAATCGCAAGGGCAGCGCAAGATCAGAACGCATTTCAAATATCGGTAAACGGAGAAGTGTCAGGAGGGACAAGTGCAAAAGCAGGGCGGACCAACAGATCCGGACAAGGTGGAGCAGCGTTCGGTCAAGCCGGCGGGTCGCTGGGTATTTCGAGCCAGGAGGCAGGATCGACCAGCGAAATCGCAAGCGCCCAGCTCAACATTGTGAACTTTGACGTACGCCAAGCTCTTGCCAATGCTGAGCGTTCAGCCGCCAGATCAGCTAATCCAGCTGAAGCATTCTCCCGCCGCTTGGCGACAGAAATCCTTGGGCCGAATGGGCTGCGGAACAGGTATCTCGTCGACGCTGACAGCGCCCGGGGAACCGTCGATTTAACGGCTCCTGTAACGTCTATCGAGCAAAGCTCATTGCTCAGCAGCGGCAGGTTCTCGAGCGATCTGAAGAATGGCCCCTTCGACGGAAATCCGTCGTTCAAGAAGAGTGACGGCGCCGAATAACATAAAATGGGTGCGATGGATTCAGCGGGCTCCCAATCCAGTTCGAGCCTGACACAGGATCGAGCGGATCGAACTCGCGCAGCACGCCAAAAGGACTATTACGCGCTCGGCTACGTTCCCAATATTTCTCTGCTTCATCATCTACATCGAAATGCGCAGCCGTCAGCCATGCTCTAAGAAAACCGTACGACAAAATTAGAGCTACGATCGGCGGGAATAAAAGCACATTCATGAATCCCGCAAGAGCTGAACCGTAGAGATTCCCAAGTATTTCTACGCGCAAGGACGCAATCATCCCACCCCAATATAAAAGGACCGTGAGCCACCAAACCTTCGCACACATCCGTCGCCAGATCCAATCACCGATATTCACCGGCTGAGAATCCTTTACTTGGATTGGCGTTGCCACGTCCCGATCTTCCATGACCAAATTTCCTTGGACAAAATCTATCACGTTCTCACATTACTACCCCAACATCCCACCCTACTCCCCTTCCTATTGTATATATTTCTTCCTGAACACTCAAACGGGCGGCCTGAAATTCTCACAATTCTCCTCCATCGAGACACAGAACAAACTGGCGTGACGGAAACCGGTCCGCCTAGGTGTTTGGTCCCATGGTTTGATCGTGCGATCCTTTCGTTGGAATGGAAGGAAGCCATATGGGGCAAGTACGGGGACGATACCGGGGGTGATCCAGACCCGCTGTCATGCGATCCAGAAAGAGGGATTGAACCGCCCCGGGTTTGCCGGAGGCTATTTGGTTTAAGTTACGCAGCCATGGGGACGTCGTCCAGCATTGCGTAGTACAGTTCCTCAGCTTCAGCCGGCGGGATATTGCCGATGGGCTCGAGCAGGCGCCGGTTGTTAAACCAGTCCACCCATTCCAGCGTGGCATATTCCACGGCTTCAAAGGACCGCCATGGTCCTCGCCGATGTATCACCTCGGCCTTATAAAGGCCGTTGATCGTCTCAGCCAAAGCATTGTCATAGCTGTCGCCGACGCTACCAACCGATGGCTCGATCCCGGCTTCGGCAAGCCGCTCCGAGTATCGGATCGACACGTATTGCGATCCGCGGTCGCTGTGATGGATGAGACCACCCCGATGGACAGGGCGTCGTTCGTGGATAGCCTGCTCCAGTGCGTCCAGCACGAAGCTGGCGTGGGCAGTCCTGCTGACGCGCCAGCCCACGATATAGCGGGCATAGACGTCGATCACGAACGCGACATAGACAAAGCCCGCCCACGTCGCGACATAAGTGAAGTCCGACACCCAGAGCATGTTGGGCGCCGGAGCATGGAACTGCCGGTTGACGTGATCGAGCGGGCAAGGCGCAGCCTTGTTGCTGATCGTGGTTCGCACAGGCTTGCCACGGATTACCCCCTGCAAACCCAGATCGCGCATCAGCCGCTCGATGGTGCATCGGGCCACAGCAAAGCCCTCGCGGTTCATCTGCCGCCAGACCTTGCGCACACCGTAAACGCCGAAATTCTCGGCAAAGACGCGCATGACCTCGGGCTTCAAATCCTGATCGCGCCGAGCACGATCTGACAGCCGCCCCGGATCCCGCCGCTGTGCGACACGCTCATGGTAGGTGGATGGGGCAATCGGCAGAACCCTGCAAATCAGCTCGACCCCATATTCCGCCCGATGCTCGTCTATGAAAGCCGTCATCGTTTGAATGGGCGGTCGAGCTCCGCCTGGGCAAAATATGCGCTCGCCTTACGCAGTATCTCGTTGGCCTGGCGCAGTTCGCGGTTCTCGCGTTCCAGCGCCTTCAGGCGGTCCGCCATCTCGGTGGGCACACCAGCACGCTTGCCACTGTCCACCTCGGCCTTCTTTACCCACTCATTCAATGTGTGCGCCGAGCACCCGATCTTCTCGGCGATGGAAATCATTGCTGCCCAGCGGGAAGGATGTTCAGCCTCGTGATCCAGCACCATGCGCACCGCCCGTGCGCGAACCTCAGGTGCAAACTTGTTCGTCGTTTTGCTCATATCGGCTCCACTTACTCAGAAGTTGGAGCCTCCGGCAAACCCGGGGCGGTTCAGATCGCCATAGTCATCATGGGGTTAATTCCTCAACAGACAGGGCCAAGCCCATCGCTCGCCCCGGCCATACCGCCCCCCCTTCCCTCCCCACATGCATGAAGACCGTCCGCGTCTATCGGGCGAGGCGACCAACCACTCGACGGTGAAGCTAATCGGGCTTCGACACGCGCACCCAACGATCTCCTATTGCCCTGGCAGCCGATGAGCAAACGGCCTCTGGCCAGGCAAAGGGTCATGTGTGGCAGCGCGAATGGCTTGAACGGGGAGCCAGACTGCCGCTATTGTCGTGCTTCCATCATATCCTGAGGATAACAGAATGAACAACAGCGATCTGGCCGAAGCCCTTGCAGCCGAGCAGGGCATTACCAAAGCCGATGCCCGCAAATATGTTGATGCGGTGTTCATGCACATTGCCGCTGCCGCAGGAAAGGGCGAGGAAATCTCTCTCAATGGTTTCGGCAAGTTCAAGGTCAAGGACAGCCCGGCCCGCGAAGGCCGCAACCCCTCGACCGGCGCTACCATCCAGATCGCTGCGTCCAAGAAGCTCGGCTTCACCCCGGCAAAGGCCGTCAAGGATCTGCTGAACGGCTGAGTTAAGGGTGGGGCGCCAACGATTGCTGGCGCCCCACCAACCGATCGCCGGCGTTGCGCCCCAAACATGGGCGTTCATCTTTGTTCGCGCTCAGCCTGCTGCCCGCAATCTATCTGCCTGCCTGGCCAGTTTGCGACAAACTGCCATCGCGACATCGCGCTACTGCGTGAAAGCAGGCGAGCACCTCGCCCGACATGATGTCAAAGACTATGCAACAAATTGTCCCTGTTTTGCGCATGGACGATTGTCGCCCTCGTGCCCGTAATCTGCCGCGCGTATGGCAGCGAACGGCATGTCGGATATCGCGCGCGGGGATATACCCTCGCGTAGTCGGACTGCTGGCGGCCTACGCCAGCCGGCTTTGCAAGCGCGTCATTAAATCCATGCGCTCATGAAAGAGCGCGACGACCAGCGAAGGCTCCCCAGCGCGCGGGAGACAGAAGATGTAGTGATGTTCGCAGCGAGCCATGCGTAGCGCCGGATGGAGATCGCTCATATCTTTGAACGCGCCTCGGCCTGTCGCGAGGTGCACAATGCTGCTCTCGAGCTTCGCAACATAGGATCGAACCTGTGCGTCGCCCCATTGCTTGCGCGTATAGCGGACGATCATGCGCAAATCTTCCTCCGCCGCCGCGGTCAAGACATAGGCAATGGTCAAGCCCGGGCATCCCCACCGAGTTCTTCATCCACGATGGCGCCAATGCTTTTTGTGGAAACCTTGCCGGCCAAACCCTCGGCAATCCGTTCGCTGAGGAGCGCTCTTAGCGCCTGCCATGCCTGATCAGAGCTCTCGTCGACGGCGAAGAGCCGTTCAATCGCATACTGCTTGATCGTCTTGCCCTGCAAGGCGGCCAAAGCCTTCAGGCTCTGATGCTGCTGTTCGGTAATATCGATGGTCAAGCGACTCATGAAACCCTCGCCAGAAAAATCACAAACCCACATTCGCACAATTGTGGGTTAGGGGCTAGATAGCTTGCGCTTTGCTGGCCCGGCAGCGCGTGCAGATGGCGGTAGGAGTGCCCCGAAGCGATGGCACGGTTGATTTACATCCGCTCGATGCGGTTGCGCTGTCGGCAGAGTGCCCGGTCATAATCGATTGTCACGCGGCGGTTTGATCGACCGGGCATGACAGCCTCGATCTTCCATTCGGCAAGATCAGCACGGATCGCATCTGCATCGTACCCCTTGTCGCTCAAGCCGGCCACATTAAGAGACTTGCTCGAGGAAGCTACCACCAAAAAATTCAGTCTAGAAGAAATGGCATATTTCCCTAATTATTTCATTTGGTTGCGTACGGAGCCTCAGACATGGCAGCCATTCTCACTCAATCCATTCAACGGCCAACGATCCCTTCTACCGCCAGCCTGAAATGCCGACAAACGCGCTCCTCGCTCATGCGGAAACGCCGGGCCACCTCCGCCACGCTCATCTTCCGCGCCACCACAAGGATCAGAATGGCGCGTGTCAGCGGCTCCATTTGCGCAACCGCCTTGTCGATCCTCTCATCTCTTTCCCGGCTCCCGAGAGAGCCCCTCTCCACCCCAGCTTTTGTTCCATCCGCCAGATAGCGTTCAATACGCGCGAGGCAGATCTCGTCTGCCACGCGATCGCGCATTCGCGCAACGAACCTTGCCAGGCACCTGCTCACATCATGATGATAGGTCATCTGCGGTCACTCCAGATTGGGATGCAACAAGCCCTTTCAGGGCAACCGCTCACCTCCCCCTCCCCTCCCTGCTGCCCACAAAGGCCGGAAAGCCCACCGCCATGGCCGGTGAGGTTTAGGGACCGTCCCATCACCGCCGCCGTGCAAGCGCCTTCTCGCCCGGCCGCAACCGGCGACAGCGATCACAGCCCGAAGGGCCGGGATCGGCGCAGCCGAGCCCGGCCGGCACGGCGGGACGCCGCACCGGCAAGAGCGCGATGCCCGCGCAGCGGGCAGCCGCCCCCTCCTTTCCTCTCCACGCCACTTCGCAAAAACGTCACAAAGACCGTTCTTTAGGGTTGCGTTCCCCCTTCATTCCGGCAAATTGGCCGCGCTTCCGGAAAAAGCCCGGGAGTGGGGCTTAGTAACCCCTCCAAACAGAACTCGGTCACAGTTTCACTGGGGCCGGGTGGCATACGCGCATGTCCAGCCGGCGACGGTAAAGGCGCATGCGCCTGTTATCGGCAGGTTTCGAACATTCTCTAGCTGAGGTCCCTGCGGCAGGGCGGGACGTTGGTATTTCCTACTTCATCATGCTTCGCCTTTTCTGGCAATGGTCACGTCGGCATGTCGATCGACCCGGGGTGCAACAGTCTCTCCGGGGTC
>NZ_NOIW01000138.1:0-11266 GCF_002708645.1 Sphingobium sp. IP1 | reverse complement strand
CAAACGGCCAGTTACAGGCAAAATGTTGTTAGCACATCCGGTTTTGCCCCCAAACCCACGCCTAGCAAAATCAAATACTTACCAGCTCGCGTTCCCTGCGTGTTCCGCCGGCACTGTTCAACTTGGGTCAAGCAGCAGAAGATCGTCCTGGACTGCCAATATCTGCGGAACCGCCGTGCCCGTCGCCGCGATCGCTGCGAGCATGCGGGCTTCCTCGACCACCCTGTCGCCCCGTTTGGCGATGACATTATCACCGCCTGACAGGGAAAGACGCGCAACGAAGGAAAGATCGCCGCCTGCAACGCGCGCGACGCTTTCAACATGGCGACCCAGCAATGAAGCTGCCTCGGTGAATATCGCTCTCATGCTTTGCCCCTATCCCCCATCAAGCCTGCACCGATCGGATTTCTGCATGCTCATGGCAAGACTGGAGACGGGCACCAAGCAGGGGCAAGATCAGGCGGCATCGATAAAAGCAGCCCCGCCGGAGAAATCTCCACGGCGGGGCCATAGTTCAGGGAGGTGCCGCCCCAAGGGGGGAAGGAGCGACAGACTGGATATGATGCGTGTCGATGACTTTACAATGACGATGCCCTTTGCCGCTTGTCGGCATCCTCGACCGTCCAGAACATGGGATTGCGCACCCAGTCGTTGATGGCGGATTCGCGCCAGCCCATGCAGCGGGTGGCAATCCTGATCTGTTTGGGGAAGGTGCCGGCCTGAACCTTGCGATAGAGGGTGGCACGGCTGAGGCCGGTCCGGTCGAGGACGGTGTTGAGGCGCAGGATGCGGTCGGTCGGGGGCATGGTCATGGCTGGTCCTTGCTGCTGTGGATAAGTCTGATCCCCTTTGCGATGAGCCTTGGCAGCTGTTTAAGCGGGAGCAAGGGACTGAGCCGTGTCTGGCGGGCTTTGTCATGTTCTGGCGTAAACTGACGTAGAATAGGAAGACTGGAGCGGGCGTCTCCGCCTGTGGCGGACCGCGCTCTGCTTCGCTTCACCGAGTCGGCGCTGCGCTCGTTTCGTCCCTGCCGGGCGATGATCGCTGACGCTTCGCAGCCTTTTGGGCTGCTGGCTGCGGCCAGCGCGGCTGCGCCGCGCTGATGCTGGTTTGTCTGGGGCCGCCAGAATGACGGGGGTGGGCGTCGGCTTTCTCTAGGCCCGTGCCGGCGGGCCGCAAGCCGGCTGCGCCGGCTCCTCCTCTCGCGTTGCGGCCCTGCGGGTGCAGCCCGCCTCATGGGCACGGGCCTGCCGTGCGCCTCCTTGCCGCCCGCCCCCGCCATTCCGGCGGCCGGTGCTGGAGAGGCAGGAGAAAGGACATGGCTAACATCGAGCGTCAGAGCATCTATGGCGAAGTCACCTCCCGGATCATCGCGGAACTGGAGGCGGGGCATCTTCCCTGGGTGAAGCCATGGGACAGCAGCGCCTGTCCCTGCACCATGCCGCAGAATGCCGTCACCGGGCGGCGCTATTCAGGCATCAACATCCTGATCCTGTGGGCCACCGTGATCGAGCGCGGCTTTACCGGACAGCGCTGGCTGACCTATCGGCAGGCCGAGGCGGCTGGCGGCCATGTCCGCAAGGGCGAGAAGGGCAGTGTCATCTGCTATGCGGATCGGTTCATTCCCAAGGCCGAGGAAGAGCGCGCGGGCCAAGAGGATCGCGAGGCCAGGACGATAGCGTTCCTGAAGCGCTTTACCGTCTTCAACGTCGACCAGTGCGAGGGGCTGCCCGAAGAGCTGTCCCATGTGCCCGATTTGCCAGGGCCACTGGTATCGATCGCCGAGGCCGACAGCCTGATCCGTAACAGCGGTGCGGACTTCCGCATCGGCGGCGGCGAAGCCTATTATTCTCCGTCCGGTGATTATGTCGCGGTGCCACCACAGGCGGCCTTTCATGATCCCATCAACTGGTTTCGCACGGCACTTCACGAGATGGGTCATTGGACGGGCCATCGCAGCCGGTTGGCGCGCGATCAGTCGGGCGGGTTCGGTTCAGCGCTCTATGCAAAAGAGGAACTGGTTGCCGAGATGGCCAGCGCCTTCACCTGCGCGTCGCTGGGGATCGTGCCCACCGTCCGGCATAGCGACTATATCGGCTCCTGGCTTGCCGTCCTGCGCGAGGATGAGCGGGCAATCTTCAAGGCGGCAAGCGCGGCCAGCAAGGCGGCCGATTATCTCCTGGGCATGGAAGGGGCAGCGGCATGACCGACAAGCTTCCCCTGCGCGTCTTCCTGCGGCGCGGGCGCCGATCGCTCCGCCGCATGACCGTCCTTCAGCGCACCATCTTCTTCGATATCCGAATGGAGGATCTTAGCTATGCCCAGCTTGCGCAGCGGCACGGCATCAGCGCCGAGCAGGCCGAGGCCGAATTTGCCGCAGCACTGCGCATATTCCTGCGGACCTTGTACGAGCCCGAGCCCTGGTGGCGACGGCTTTCCCATCGTCTATGATCAACCCGCCGCGCCCGATGGCTTGCCATCGGGCGATCGGTCCGACAGGGTGGCTATGCCATGCGTAACGATCTCGATCATCTTCCCGCCGACAAGCAGCGCGAACTCGCGCGCGTCGTGCAGATCATCTTCGAGGAATTCGAGGACGGGCTGGCGCTCGCCACCCAGGCTTGGCGCAAGAAGGGCCGCATCCAGAAGATCATCCTCTATGGCAGCTACGCCCGTGGCGGTTGGGTTGATGAGCCGCACACCGCCAAGGGCTACAAGTCCGACTATGATCTCCTGATCATCGTCAACGACCAGCGGCTGACCGATCGCGTCAAATATTGGCTTGGGGTCGATGAGCGGCTGATGCGCGAATATGGCATCACCGCCACGCTCAAGACCCCGGTCAATTTCATCGTCCACACCCTCCAGGAAGTGAATGATGGCCTTGCCCATGGCCGCTATTTCTTCATGGACGTGGCGAAGGATGGCATCGCCCTTTACGAGAGCGACGACAAGGAACTGCACACGCCAAAGCCCAAGACGCCGGACAAGGCGCTGGCCATGGCGCAGGAATATTTCGACGAGTGGTTTCCGACTGGGGGGCAGTTCTTCCGACAATATCAGCATGCAGTAGCGGATGGCGCACCTAATATCGCAGCTTTCGACCTACATCAGGCAGCTCAAAGGCTCTATCACTGCGTATTGCTGGTTTGCACCTTCTACACGCCGCACGTTCACAATCTCGCTTTCCTGCGCACCCAGGCAGAGCGGATCGACCGGCGGCTGGCCTATGTCTGGCCAAGCGAACGCCATGTCGATCGGGCACGGTTTGAGAAGCTCAAGGAAGCCTATGTGAAGGCCCGCTATTCCAAGCATTACAAGATCAGCGAAGAGGAACTCAGCTGGCTCGGCAAGCAGGTCGAGGAACTGGGCCGCGTCGTGCATGAAGTGTGCGCTGAACGCATCGCCGAACTGAAGCGCACCGCCGGCGTTATCGCCTGATCATTCGGGCTTTCCAGCCAATGCATCGGTCGCAAACATGCGCTGCCCCCGTCGGCGCCAGAGCAGCAACAACTGTTCGCGCTCATCAGTGCGCAATCGTGCCGCCGCTTCACCAAGCAGCCCGAGCATCACCGCGCGATCATCATCGGTGAGCGTGACTAGCTCCGCCTTCACGACCAAACCGCCAAGCTCGATCAGATGCCGGGTGCGCTCGCGCCGCTTCACCTGCCAGTCTCGCCGATCATGCCGGGCCTGGCTCAGCTGCAGGCGATGGCGCGCGACCGTCACCCGACGCAGTGCTGCCCGGCTTGTCGCCAGCGCCCGGCCCAGCATCATGCCGCTGCCCTGAAAAGAAGGCCGCGCCCCGTTTGCGCCACGCCTCCCGCCTTGGTGCTTCGGTTGTGCTGGCAGCGGCAAGCAATGCGCCAGCCAGTTCCTCGGCGCTGAGCCCATCGGCTCCGGTCGCCATCACCAGTTCACCGAGCTGGCTCTGCTTGCGGGCTTTAAGTTGTCGTGCCTTGTCGGTGAGAGCCTTGAGCTCTGCGTCATAGTCCCGTAGTCTGCGCATGGAATATGGCCTCGCTGTTGGTGTCAGACACCCGGCGTTATCGACCGTCTCGATCAGCCACAATGCGCTGGAATTGCCTGGGATCTCGTCATCCCGAAACTGATGAAATCTTTTGAGGGCGCGCTTATACGTCGTGCCGACGTGCTGCTTGAGGTGTAAATGGTACGCCGTCATGGCGATCTACCATCTCTCGGTCAAAGTCATCTCGCGCGCCGCCGGCCGCTCGGCGGTCGCCTCGGCCGCCTATCGCTCAGGCTCCTCGCTGTTCGATATGCTGTTCGGGCGCGATCATGACTTCTCCAACAAGGCCGGCGTCGTCCACAGCGAGGTGATGCTGCCCGATGGGGCGCCAGAGCAATGGCGCGATCGCGAGCAGCTGTGGAATGATGTCGAGGCCGCCGAGATCCGCAAGGACGCGCAGCTGGCGCGTGAAGTGGAGTTCGCCATCCCCCGAGAAATGTCGGAGGGTGAGGGCATCGCCCTGGCGCGCGACTTCGTCCAGCGCGAGTTCGTCGATGTCGGCATGGTCGCCGATCTCAATGTCCATTGGGATATCGGCGCCGATGGACTGGCCAAGCCCCATGCCCATGTGATGCTGACCTTGCGCGAAGTGACGCCAGAGGGATTTGGCGCCAAAGTTCGCGACTGGAACAGCACGCAGCTTCTCAGCCATTGGCGCGAGGCCTGGGCGGAGCATGTGAACGAGCGCCTGGCTGCTCTAGATATCGATGCGCGCATCGATCATCGCAGCCTGGAAGCCCAGGGCATTGATCTCGAGCCCCAGCACAAGATCGGCCCGGCCGCAGCGCGCATGGGGGAAGCGGGCCAGGTCAGCGAGCGGATCGAAGAGCATCATGAGATCGCCCGGTCCAATGGCGAGAAGATCCTCGCCAATCCGGGCATTGCGCTCGATGGTATCACCCACAACCAGGCGACCTTCACCACTCGTGATCTTGCCATGTTCGTTCACCGCCATAGCGAGGGGAAGGAACAATTTGATCGGGTCATGGCGGCGGTCAAAGCCTCGCCCGATCTGGTGGCGCTGGGCAAGGATGGGCGAGGGGAGGCGCGGTTCACCTCACGGTCCATGCTGGAGACCGAACAGCGGCTCGAAAAGGCCACCGCCACGCTCGACGCGCGGCGCCATCATGGGCTGGCCGATCGCCATGTCGAACGCGCGCTGGCACGGGCCAGCGCAAGCGGGCTCGACCTCTCGGCCGAACAGCGCGGCGCGCTCAAGCATGTGACCAGCGCCAAGGGGCTGAGCAATGTCATCGGCTATGCCGGCACCGGCAAGAGCGCGATGCTGGGCGTGGCGCGCGATGCCTGGGAGCGGGCCGGCTATGATGTGCGCGGCGCTGCGCTCTCGGGCATCGCTGCGGAAAATCTGGAAAGCGGGTCGGGCATAGCCTCGCGCACGATCGCAAGCCTGGAGCATCAATGGGCGCAGGATCGCGAGCGCCTGACCGACAGGTCGATCCTGGTGGTCGACGAGGCCGGGATGATCGGCACGCGGCAGATGGAAAGGGTGTTCCAGGAAGCGGAGGCGCATGGTGCCAAGGTCGTGCTGGTTGGCGATCCCCAGCAGCTGCAGGCGATCGAGGCCGGCGCCTCGTTCCGCGCCATTGCCGAGCGCCATGGCAGCGTCGAGATCAGCTCGATCCGCCGGCAGGCGCACGACTGGCACCGCGAGGCGACCAGGGCGCTGGCGACCGGTCGCACCCATGAGGCGATCGCCGCCTATGGCGACCATGGCCATGTCCATGCCGCCGAGACGCGCGAGGATGCGCGTGGTGACCTGATCGAGCGGTGGGATCGCGATCGCATCGCCGACCCACAAGCCAGCCGCATCATCCTTACCCACACCAATGACGAGGTGCGCAGCCTCAACGAGGCGGCGCGCGAGCAACTGCAGCGGTCAGGGGAACTGGGCAGGGATGTCAGCCTCACTGTCGAGCGCGGCGCGCGAAGCTTTGCTGACGGGGACAGGATCATGTTCCTCAAGAATGAGCGCAGCCTTGGGGTGAAGAACGGAACGCTCGGCACCATCGACCATGTCGACAAGGCGCATATGCGGGTATCGCTCGATGATGGGCGCCTGGTGGGCTTCGACACCAAACATTATGCCCATATCGATCATGGCTATGCCGCCACCATCCACAAGGCGCAGGGCATGACGGTGGACAAGGTGCATGTGCTGGCAACCCCAGGGCTTGATCGCCATGCCAGCTATGTCGCGCTCTCGCGTCACCGCGAAACCGTCAATCTTCATTATGGCAAGGATGACTTTGCCAATCAGGGCAAGCTTGTCCGCACGCTCGAGCGTGAGCGTGGCAAGGATATGGCATCGGACTATGGGCGTGCGCCGGAGGCGGCGAGCCTGGCCCAACCCGAGCCACAGCCACCCCATCAGGTCCAGCCACCGCATCAGGTCCAACCCCAGGCCGAGCCCCCGCTTCAGCCAAAGCGCAGTATCTTCGCCGGGCTGAAGCTCAATGCCGCGCCGCTGGACCGGCGACCGGCCATGCCCTCGTTCGACAAGGCGGTTCAGGACTATGCCAAGGCCTTGCAGCAAGAGCAGGCCATGCGCGCCCAGGGCTATGAGCCGCTGATCGAGCAGCAACAGGCTGCCCAGCGGGCGCGCGACGCGCTCGATGCGCTGCGCCCCCAGGCATCGCAGGATCTGAGCGCTGCCTTTGGCAAGGACCGCGGGCTCATCCATGAAGCGGCCACCGGGCATAGCGGCAATGCCATCAGGCAGATGCAGGTGGAGCGGGACACGCGTGTCGCTGGCCAGCAGCGCGCAGATCGCTTCATTGCCGATTGGCAAAGCAGCGACAGCCAGCGTCAGGCGCTCAGCCGCAGTGGCGACCATAGCGCAAGCGGGAAGGTGCGCGAGGCGATGGCGGGCATGGCCAAGGGGCTGGAGCGCGATCCACAGCTGGAGTCGCTGCTGCGTAATCGCACCAAAGAGCTCGGTCTGTCCTTCCAAAGCGGCCAATCGCTGTCGCAGGATCTCCAGCGGCATCTCGGACGCTCGCTAGGCCGTGGTCTTGGGCTCTAAGCTTCAGTCATGACCCAAACAGCCCCCCAAGAAGATGATCCCGCAGAAGCATTTGATGCTGTGCGTCGGGAACTGAGCCTGCTCCGTCACGCACTTGAAGGCCTCACCGCCGCGCGAGAGAAGATACCCGATTACAGCGCGACGTTAGCGCAGATCAACAAATCGCTCGGCGTGCATGCGCACAGGCTCGACATGATCCAGAGCCGTCCGGCCATGGAGATGACGCCAGAAGCGCTGGTGGAGCGGATCATCGCATCTGCGCAAACGGCAAGGGCGGAAGACCGAACGATGCTGCGTCAAGCGCAGGAACGGCTTTCGAACTTGGCTTGGCACATGGACGCGATGGTAGCGCGCGGACGCGGTGCGGCCGAGCAGGAGCGTCAAGTGATCTGGTTTGGCCTTGGCGGGATCCTGCTGGGCATTCTGCTTTGGTCGATCCTGCCCGGTGCCATAGCCCGGTCGTTACCGGTGAGCTGGCATGTGCCCGAATGGATGGCGTCTCGCATGATGGGCATGGAGCAGAAGGAAGCCGGCCGGCGGATGATTATTACGGCGCCGAAAGATGAGGCGCGGCGATAGGGCTATGGTCGTCGCGTGAGCTGCATTGCGTCTGTTTCCGTCAGTTGCCGGCTTGGATGCCAACCTCGGCGGCGAACATTCATTCACCCTCCCATTTTGCCATGAGGAAAAGGCTGACTGAGACCTCCATCCTGAACGCAATAGACAGTGAGATTGACCGATTTCAGTCCAGCCTTTCGCCCGTCCCAGGCGATCGACAACAAAATCGATAGGCGTTCCAAAAGAGGATCATTGCCAGGCAACGAGCAATTTGTCGGCCGTAGATATTACCGACCGCGATTCAGGATCGGATGGCTCGAAATAACCACGGCTTATCGACCTTTTGCCCGACGTGGCGGATCGCGGCGTAAGACATGCAGAGCGGGGAATTATTAAAATGGAGGGAGGCACCGTGAGCCCGCACGTCATCCGCAAACTCGAACTGGTCGAGCCCCTGGACAAGGTTGAGAAGGAGATGATCCTGTCAGCCTGCAGCGACATTCGTTCGCTGCCACGAAGGAGGGACATTATTTCGGACGGTGACTCGCCCGAATTCCTCCATCTGGTCGTAGAGGGCTGGGCCGCTCGTTACAAAATTTTGAAAGACGGTTCACGGCGTATCACGGCTTTCATGCTTCCAGGCGACTTTTGCGATCTACACGCCACCCTGCTGCATGCAATGGACCACGCCATTCTGGCCGTGACAAATTGCCGGATCGCCTATGTTGCCAACGAGGAAATAGACCGCATCACCAAAGTGTCGGCCACACTCGCTCGTGCCTTCTGGAGAGCCACTTTAGTGGACGAAGCCATTTTGAGGCAATGGCTGGTCAATAGCGGCCGGCGCAATGCCTTTGAGGCGGTTGCGCATCTCCTGTGCGAACTGCACTTTCGATCACAACTAATCGGGCTTGGGAGCGCCCCCCTCGCATTACCGCTTACTCAGGAAGATCTCGCCGATGCTAGCGGGCTGACTGCTGTGCATGTCAACCGCATGCTTCAACGAATGCGCAAGGAAGGCTTGATCGAAATGGCCAACGGCCAGCTCTTCGTCCCTGATGTTAGGGCTCTGCGTCAAAGTTGCGGCTTCGACCCGAATTATTTCCATCTGAGGCTTTCCGACGATTATCCGTCTGACCGTCCGGAGCATCTGAGTGAGCGATGCGACATTGGAATCTTTGGCGTAGGCTGACCTCGTGGCGGCGTGCGTAATCAAATCGAAGCGACGATGCCTGCGTCGCCACTGCTATCGCGCGGTTTGACCATTATTGTCTTGCCCATGAATGATCGGCCCGGTGAGGATGATCGGCGTTATCGGTTCGCAAAAATCCGGCGCGTAGAAATGCTTCAGCTCAAACCCAAGCCGGACTGAATCAGCGCCATTGGCGCTGGGGTCGGCCAAACCTACAATGGCGCCATTGATCCTCCTTTGGCGGCAATTGCTCTATCGGATGTCTATCATGCATCTGATGACGGACTCCCTAGCCGGACCCATGCATCATGATGGGCGAAGCATGGTGGAATATTCGCCGTCATTTTCTGCAGTCCCTCAATATCGATAAGCCTCACCAGCGCCTTGCGCCGCTCGAGCAATCCGCTGCTATCCAATCGCTTCAGGGTCCGATTGACATGCACAGCAGTCAAACCAAGCAGTTCACCGAGTTGTTGCTGTGTGAGGGGAACCTCAAACCGGTTTTCCTTCGCCAGTCCTGACGATTTCGCCCGATCATACAGGTCAAGGAGAAACGCTACCATCCGCTCGAGCGCGGAGGTCGCGCCCAGCCAGGACAGTTTCTGCATGAGCGCTACTCGCTCCTTCTGCGTGCTAAGGAACAGGCCTGTAGCAAGACGCGGATTGTCCATCAGCAATTTGCCGATGGCGGCATTCGGGATAGGGCAAATAACTGCATCTGTAAGGGCTTCCAGCGTTTCGCCAGCATGGACGAGGGAAAGGCTGGGGAAGCCGAGCATGTCGCCCGGCAGATGCACTTTGACAATTTGTCGACGACCGTCGCGTAGCATCACAGAGGAGCCGACCCACCCCGCCAGAAGGAAGAAGACGCCGGCAACCTGGTCGCCTTCTCGGCGGATGATATGATGCCGCTTTACGGACCGCTTGCTACTCGTCCACCCTTCTGCGATCCGAATTTCCGCAGGCGTGAGAGGCACGAATTCTTCAAGGCGATGATAAGGTGGCAGCATGATCTCTCCGAAGGTCCGGAGTGTCCATCCGCCATTCGCTAACCAAGCGCACTTACAAGGATCAGTCAAAAGCCAGCATTTTTCACCGAAAGTTCAATGCGATTGATGCAGTTTATCCGATCCGCTCTGCAGGCTTCAAGCGCGCGAATTCATCCGATCACGCATTAGGTCCACAGCCCTGATTTCGATCAATATGCCAGGCATCGTTCCCATTTTGGAAGATGCTAGCTGCTATTTCGAAAGCGCGTACTGAGAAACTCACGATCCAGCATGATCAGGACTTTTCTTGAAATTGGCGCCACCAGGGCATTTCTCCCCGCATATGGCCTTCATCCTGTGTGAAATGGTCCATGATATCGTTCATATGTTCAGCACAGGCGCGCACCAGCACCCAGCTTGGATCGCTCATATTTTGTCTGGCGAGATTCCTTAGCAGGGCAATCTCCTCCGCCATCAGCGTCAGTGCTTCGACATCATCACGCATCTGAAATACCTGGCCTTTCCCGGCTCCTCTCACTGGCTTCAACACGATGCCGCCAGGAAATATCCGCGATCCCAATCTCCTGCTGCGCAGGAAGCGGGATCATTTGCGCCGCCCATCCATTTCTGGGCAAAGGAGAAACGCGGTGATGCAGATGCATTGGCCCAGGACCTTGACGATTGTTCGTCATGGCCAGAGTGCAGGCAATGTCGCACGCGACGCTGCCATGCAGGCTGATATCGAACGCATAAATTTGTCGGATCGCGATGCCGACGTACCTTTGAGCGACCTTGGATGCGATCAGGCTCGCGCGCTCGGTCGCTGGTATTCCACACGGACAATCGGTGCGCGTCCTGATGTACTCCTCGCATCGCCCTATCGGCGCGCTTGCCAGACGGCGGATCTTTTCCGTAGCGCCGGAGGCTGCGAGGACGACATCGAAATTCTTTTTGATGAACGGCTGCGGGAAAAGGAATTCGGGATCCTCGACGGGCTAACCGCTACAGGAATACGTAGCATTGAACCGCAGCAGGCCGAGTTTCGCAGGATCCTGGGGAAATTTTATCATCGTCCGCCAGGTGGCGAGAGCTGGTGTGACGTCATACTACGCTTGCGATCAGTTATGGATACGATCGCGCTGCATCATGCTGACCGGCATGTAATGGTCTTCACCCACCAGGTGGTAGTGCTGTGTCTGCGCTATATCATCGAAGGGATGACCGAGGCCGAGATACTACAGATTGATCGTGAGGCAGACGTCGCCAATTGTGCGATCACCGAATATCAGTTTGATGAGGGCAAAGGCAAACGTGGTGGGCTATCCCTGGGACTGTCAGGATTTCCGTGTGCGGCCGGGCGGTTGATCATCAGGCCGCCATGGCTCTGATGAAACGTTCGCCGAAGATCACGGCAAATTGCGCCTTCGCCATGGTCCACTCACGTGGTGGCATCT
>NZ_NOIW01000137.1:0-11433 GCF_002708645.1 Sphingobium sp. IP1 | reverse complement strand
GTGCCCCATCCTGTTTTCCCTTCCGCTGGAATGACCGACATGCATGCAGATTTTCCGACGTCCGACCGGGTGGTGAAGCGGGTTGTCGTCGCCGGCGGGGGCACGGCCGGGTGGGTGACGGCGACCGCGCTGGTGCGTCATCTGGGGCCGCTGATCGACATCACGCTGATCGAGTCCGACGCGATCGGCACCATCGGCGTGGGCGAATCCACCGTGCCGACCTTCCGCGGCTTCCACCAGTTGATGAAGATCCGCGAAGACCGCTTCATGGCCGAGGCGCAGGCGACGGTGAAGCTGGGCATCGAGTTCAAGAATTGGGGGCGGGTCGGCGACCGCTATATCCACCCGTTCGGCACGATCGGGCTGCAATGGAGCTGGATGGCCGATTTCCACCATTTCTGGCTGCATGCCAGGGCGCAGGGCTTTGGCGGCGAGCTGGGCGAATATTGCCTGGAATGGGTGGCGGGCGAGGCCAATCGCATGTCGCTCAGCAGCTCGGTCGCGCCCAGCTATGCCTATCATATCGACGCCGCGCGCTATGCCCGCTTCCTGCGCAGCCTGGCCGAGCCGGCGGGGGTGAAGCGGGTCGAAGGCAAGATCCGCCATGTCGAACTGGTGCCAGAGAGCGGCCATATCGCGGCGCTGGTGCTGGAATCGGGCACGCGGATCGAGGGCGACCTGTTCATCGACTGCACCGGCTTTCGATCGCTGTTGCTGGGCGAGGCGCTGGGCGTCGGCTTCGAGGATTGGGGCCAGTGGATCCGTACCGACCGCGCGGTCGCGGTCCAGTCCACCTCCGACGGTCCGGCGCAGCCCTATACTTCGGCGATCGCGCATGAGGCGGGCTGGCGCTGGCGCATCCCGCTGCAGCATCGCGACGGCAACGGCTTCGTCTTCGCCAGCGATTTCATGTCCGACGACGAGGCGCATGCCCGGCTGCTGGCGGAAATCGAGGGAGAACCGATCGTCGATCCTTGGCTGGTGCGGTTCAAGACCGGCACGCGGACCAGGGCCTGGCACAAGAACTGCGTTGGCCTGGGGCTGGCCGGCGGCTTCATCGAGCCGCTCGAATCGACCAGCATCCATCTGATGATGGCGGCGGTGACGCGGCTGATCGAGGATTTCCCCTTCCACGGGTTCGACGACGCGCTGCTCGACCATTTCAACCGCAAGTCACGGCTGGAGTTCGAGAATATCCGCGACTTCATCATCCTTCACTATCGTGTGACCCAGCGCGACGACTCCCCCTTCTGGGATCATTGCCGGACGATGGAGATACCCGACAGCCTGAAGGAAAGGCTGGCGCTGTGGCAGGAAAATGGCCGCGCCTATCAATTGGGGCATGAACTGTTCCGGGTCGACAGCTGGTCATCGGTGCTGCTGGGACAGGGCATGCACCCGCGCGGCTATCATCATGTCGCGGCGATGATGCCCGAACCGCAGCTGCGCGAGGAGCTGGCGCGGATGCGCAAGGACATTGCCGGGGTCGTGGCGGAGATGCCCAGCCATCGCGAATTCCTGCGCCGCTATTGTCCCGCAGAATTGGTCTAGTCAAAAAATGCGCATCGGTAGAATATTTTTTGCAATGCACAATAAAACATAAAAAACCATTATTTTCAGTCAAATATAAATCTGTAAATCAAACCCTTAGGGACTTTAACCGATCATAGCATCATAATTGACAACGCTGGCCATTAGGCTAGCATGAACGTCCAATAAGGCTCGATGTGGGCGAGCTGTTAAAAAAGGGAGGATTCTGAAATGGGTTTACCATATTCCAGATTCATGCGTTGCGCGTCTCTGATAGCGCTAACGTATAGCGTTACACCAACAATGGCGCAGGCGCAGGACGCCGCCGTCCAGAATGCCGAAGCCGACATCATCGTCACCGGCGTGCGCGCCAGCCTTGATCGCGCGATCGACATCAAGCGCAATTCGAGCGGCGTGGTCGATGCCATTTCGGCCGAAGATATCGGCAAGTTCCCCGACACCAACCTGGCGGAATCGCTGCAGCGTATCACCGGCGTGTCGATCGACCGCGTCAATGGCGAAGGGTCTCAGGTCACGGTCCGCGGCTTTGGCGGCGGCTTCAACCTGGTGACGCTGAACGGGCGCGCGCTGCCATCGGCCAATGTCACCACCGTCGGCGGCGACTCCAACGCCGACTATTCGTCGGGCACCAGCCGCTCCTTCGACTTCGGCAATCTGGCGTCGGAAGGCGTCAGTACGCTGGAAGTCTACAAGACCGGTCGCGCGGCGATCCCGTCGGGCGGCATCGGCGCGTCGATCAACGTCGTCACCCGCAAGCCGCTCGACGCGCGTGAGGCGGGCTTCAGCGGCACGATCGGCGTCAAGGCGCTCTATGACACCAGCGTCGAGAAGAGCCTGAGCGACCCGGCCAAGATCACGCCGGAAGCATCGGGCCTGCTGAGCTGGCGGGACGAGAATGAAGTGTTCGGCGTGTCGATCTTCGGCAGCTACCAGAAGCGCAATTTCTCGACCCGCGGCGCGACCGTCAACGGCTGGAACATCCGCCGCTACAGCCAGTTTGCCGATCCGGCCAACGGCTTCGTCAACGCCAATACACAGATCAGCAACGCGCCGACCGACCCGAACACTTTGGTGTCGGTGCCTAATGACAGCAGCTATTTTTATTCGCAGGGCTCGCGCGAGCGCATCAACGGATCGGCCGTCGTGCAATTCCGCCCGACCGAGACGCTGACCTTCACCGCCGATGCCTTGTTTGCGCAGAACAAGCAGAGTGAACAGCGTGCGAGCCAGGGCAACTGGTTCAACCGTCCCTTCGCGCAGGTGGAGTTCGACGGCAATCCCGTCATTGCGACCACCACATTTCTGCAGGAAAATATTGCGGGTGTTAAGGACGCAGCCTTCGAGCAGGCATATCGCGGGGTACGCAATCGGCTGCAGGATTATGGCCTGAACGCGAAGTGGGAGATTAACGACCGCGTCACCCTGTCGATCGACGGTCATACCGGTCTGGCGCAAAGCTCCCCGAACAATCCCAATGGCGTCAGTTCGACGCTGGTCGGCCTGGGCGCGCCCGTCGTTGCGTCGCAGTCGGCGGATTTCAGCGGCGTCATTCCCGTCCAGTCGATTGTCATCAATGATGCGGTGCCGGGCCGTGGACCCAATGGGAACGGCCTGCTCGATCTTGGTGACCTCGGATCGCAGATGGGGCGCACGGTCTCTTCTTCACAACGCCAGCGGCTCAACGAAATCCGGGCCGATCTCGGCTGGGAACTGGATGATCTGGGCAGCCGGTTCGACGTCGGCGGCAATTATCGCACGTCCAAGATGCGACAGGCCCGCACCCAGACGCAGCAGACTCTGGGTGACTGGGGCATCGGTAATGTCGGCGACATTGAAAGCCAGGCGCCCGGCGTCCTGCAGACCTATTGCCTCGTCTGCAAATTCGACAATTTCGATGCCAAGGGGCAGGGGGCGACACTGGTCGCGTTCCAGGGCAATGCTGTCGACCTGTATAATGCGCTGTCGCCCTACTATGCGGCGCGTGGGAACGCGGTGGGCATCACCAACCGGGAAGATAATCGCGTCAAAGAAGACATCTGGTCTGCTTATGGCCAGTTGACCTGGAAGGGCGAACTGGCCGGCCACAACGCTACACTGGTTGTGGGCGCTCGCTATGAGCGCACGAAGGTCAAGTCGACGTCGCTGATCGCCATACCCAATGGTATCACCTGGACGGCAGACAATGACTTCGTCGTGTCTGTCTCTGACCAGGTGGAGCCCATCTCCGACAGCGGCAGCTACAACAATTTCCTGCCCGCGATGGATTTCCAGATCGAGCTGGCGAAGAATTTCATCGGTCGCTTCTCGTTCAGCAAGACCATCGCCCGGCCCGATTATGGCAATCTGTTCGTCGCCACGTCGGTCGGCACGCCGCCGCGTCCGATCGCGCTCGGCGGCGTCGCCAGTGGGTCGACTGGCAACGCCCGTCTGGCGCCGCTGATTTCCGACAATCTCGATCTGTCGTTCGAATGGTATTACAAGCCGTCGAGCTACATCTCGGCGGGCGTGTTCGAAAAGCGGGTGCAGAATTTCGTCGGCACCGGTCAGACGACCCGCAACCTGTTCGGGCTGCGCGACGTCAGTTCGGGTGCGGCGGGATCGCGTTCCGGCACCGCCTTGGCGGAGTTGCAGCGGCTTCGCTACGATCCGACCGACGTCAATCTGTTCACCATGACGGCATTGTTGCAGGAGGCCGGCGGCAATATCCAGGCGGCGTCGCAACAGTTCCAGGCGAATGTCGTCAATGGTGCGCTGGACCAGGATTTTGCAGATCAGGTTTTGCGCCGAGTGGATTTGGTCGCCGACGCCAATGACCCGCTCTACGATTTCGAGGTCACGCAGCCGATCAACAACCGGCAGGGCAAGATCTGGGGCTTCGAACTCGCGGCCCAGCATTTCTTCGGCAATACCGGTTTCGGTGTGTCGGCGGCCTATACGCTGGTCCGGGGTGACGTGGGCATCGATGTCGGCGCCGATCCGAGCGAGGACCAGTTCGCACTGGTCGGCCTGTCGGATACCGCCAACGCCACGCTGATCTATGACAAGAACGGCCTGTCGGCCCGTCTCGCCTATAACTGGCGTGACAAGTTCCTGCAGTCGGCCAACCGTGGCGGCGGCGATCGCAACCCGGTGTTCGTGCGCCCGTTCGGCCAGCTCGATCTCAACATCAGCTGGGATGTGTCGGAACAGTTTGCCGTCTCGTTCGAGGCGATCAACCTGACCGAGAGCGACATCCGCACCTATGGCCGCGACAAGAGCAACCTGTGGTATGCGCAGGAACTGGACCGTCGCTTCCTGCTGGGTGGTCGCTTCCGCTTCTAAGGGGGGGGGAGCCGGGGCCGTCCTGCCGGGCGGCCCCGACTTTCACGATTGCGTCGGGCGGACAGCATCGGGGCGGGCCACGCAAAGGGCTTTTCCTGCGCCGCCGACGCCCTACTATGGCCGCCCGTTCATGCGGCACGCCGGATATTCCATGACCAGCACGATGATACTCGATCCCATCACCCATGCCGCGCTTCGGGTCGCACCGGGCAATGGCGCCGCCTTCGGGGATGCCGTCAACCAGACCCTGATCTTCCCGACCGAGATCGACGCGATCCAGCGGGAATATCCGATCCTGATCCAGCGCGATGCTCAGGGCATCTGGCAGCTCACTGCGCTGCTGGGGTTCGATCGCGACGAAAATCTGTTTCTCGACGCCGGGGGCTGGACCGCACGCTATGTGCCCGCCGTCCATCGGCGCGGCCCTTTCCTGATCGGCATGCAGCAGCGCGACGGCGAAGATCATCCGGTGATCCATGTCGACCTGGACGATCCGCGCGTCGGCGCGGCGGGCGAAGCGTTGTTCCTGCCCCATGGCGGCAACGCGCCCTATCTGGACCATGTCGCCGATGCGCTGCGCACCATTCATGAAGGCCATGGCCTGAGCGCGCCGATGTTCGCCGCGTTCGAACAGGCCGGGCTGCTGGCACCGATTGCGCTGGACGTCGCGATCGACGACGCGCAGCGCTATGACATTGCCGGGCGCTTCACCATCGATGCCGATCGGCTGGAGGCGCTGGCTGGTCCGACGCTGCAGGCGCTGCATCAGGCGGGCCTGTTGCAACTGGCCTATGCGATCCGCTCCTCGCTCGCCAATATCGAGGATCTGATCGTGCGCAAGCGGGCGCGGCAGGCGGCGTGACGCTGCGCCAGACCCGGCGGATTGCCGCCAGCGACCTGACGCCTGGCTGGCTCGACGATCTGATGGCGGCGCAGAGGCCGGTCGTGATCGGCGGGCTGGTCGATGGCTGGCCGCTGGTCGCTGCCGGGCGGCTATCGGCGCAGGCGGCGATGGACCGATTGCTCGCCGATTATGGCGGCGCGCCGGTCACCGGCTATGTCGGGGCGCGGGAAGCCGGGGGCCGCTTCTTCTACAATGATGAACTGACCGGCTTCAATTTCGATCGCGGACAGGCGCCCCTGCCCGATTATCTCGATAGGATCCGGGCGGACGCCAGTGGCGAGGGCCCGGCCATCTATATCGGGTCGACCGATGTCGACCGCTATTTCCCCGGCCTGCGCACCGACCATGACCTGCCCGGCCTGTTCGGTGCGGCGGTGCCGACCGTCAGCCTGTGGATCGGCAATCGCACGGTCGCCGCGACCCATTATGACAGCTCGCACAATCTGGCCTGCTGCCTGGTCGGGCGGCGGCGCTTCACTTTGTTTCCGCCCGATCAGGTGGGTAATCTCTATCCCGGTCCGCTGTCGCCGACCCCCGGCGGCCAGGTGGTCAGCATGGTCGATCCGGCCGCGCCCGACCTGGCGCGCTACCCCCGTTTTGCGCAGGCACTGGCGGCCGGCGAGGTGGCCGAACTGGAGCCTGGCGACGCACTCTTCTACCCGGCGCTCTGGTGGCATCAGGTCGAGGCGCGCGACGGCTTCAACATCATGATGAACTATTGGTGGGACGCCGTCCCCGACTTCATCGACACGCCGATGGCGACGCTGCTGCACGGGCTGCTCAGCATCCGCGAGCGGCCGGAGCCCGAGCGCATGGCTTGGCGCGCGCTGTTCGACCATTATCTGTTCGGACCGGCGCAAGATGCGCGCGACCATCTGCCCGATCATGCCCAGGGGCCGTTGGCGCCGCTGACGCCGCTGGAGGCGCGACGCCTGCGGGCGATGGTGATGCAGCGCCTCAATCGCTGAAAGGGCGGCGCCAATCGAGCGTTGCACGCGTTTTATGATAACGCTATCAATTGCGCAAATCGCAAGGAGAGGATGATATGACGATCAAGCGCGGAATGTGCCTGCACGCATGGCCGCTGGCCCTGGGACTGGCGCTCGCCGCCTGCCAGCAGGCACCGGAACAGAAGGGCGATCAGAAGACCGAGCAGCCGGCCGGCAATGCCGCGAGCGGCAAGCGCGACGCGTCCGAATATCTGTCCCAACCGCTGGTCAGCGACATCTATACCGCCGATCCGTCCGCCCATGTGTGGAACGGCAAGATCTATGTCTATCCCAGCCACGACATTGACGGGCCGACGCCCGAGGATGATCTGGGCAGCCATTTCGAGATGCGGGACTATCATGTCCTGTCGATGGACAAGATCGGCGGACCGGTGACGGTCGGGCCGGTGGCGCTGGACGTGAAGGATGTGCCCTGGGCCGACAAGCAGATGTGGGCGCCCGACGCGGCCTACAAGAATGGCACCTATTATCTCTACTTCCCGGCCAAGGACAAGGAAGGCGCCTTCCGCATCGGCGTTGCAACGTCCAAGGATCCGATGGGGCCGTTCAAGGCGCAGCCGCAGCCGATCAAGGGCAGCTATTCGATCGATCCGGCCGTCTTCACCGACGCCGACGGGCAGAGCTATATCTATTTCGGCGGCATCTGGGGCGGCCAGTTGCAGCGCAATATCGGCGGGAAATATGATCCGGACGGGTCGAAGACCGACCTGAAACAGGATGACAAGCCGGCGATTGCGCCGCGCGTCGCCAGGCTGAACGGCGACATGCTGGAATTTGCCGAAACCCCGCGCGAGATCCAGATCCTGGACGACAAGGGCAAGCCGCTGCTGGGCGGCGACCATGATCGCCGCTTCTTCGAGGCGTCATGGATGCACAAGCATGATGGCAAATATTATTTCAGCTATTCGACCGGCGACACCCATTATCTGGTCTATGCCGTCGGCGATTCTCCCTATGGTCCCTTCACCTACAAGGGCCGCATCCTGGAGCCGGTCGAAGGCTGGACCACCCATCATTCGATCGTCGAATGGGGCGGCAAGTCCTGGCTCTTCTATGCCGACAGCCAGTTGTCGGGGCAGACCCGCCTGCGCAACGTCAAGGTGACGGAACTGCGCTACAATGCCGATGGCAGCATCCAGACGATCAATCCGCTGTTGCCCAAGAAGGGCGCGGCGCACTGAGGACGAGGGGAAGCGCGGCGATCATGTCGCGCTTCCCCTTTCATGTCATGCGCCGGGCAGCGCGGTCCATTTGGCGTCGCCCGCCGCATTGGCGATGACGGTTTCGACAAAGCCCATGGTTTGCAGGCCGTCGCCGACCGACGGGAACCAGGCTTCGCCGCCCCGGATGCGCGTGGCGAAGGCGCGGTAGAGATTGGCGAACGCCTCGATATAGCCTTCGGGATGGCCGCTGGGCGTGCGCAGCAGCGGCAGGGTGGAGGGCAGCAGGCCCGGTCCGGCCGCGCGCAGCACTTCGGCGGGCCGATCCAGCCAGCGCAGGGTCAGCGTATTGGGCTCCATCTGCGCCCATTCCAGCCCGCCATGTTCGCCATGGATGCGCAGCTTCAGGCCGTTTTCGTCGCCGGCCGCGACCTGCGTGGCCTTCAGGATGCCGCGCGCACCATTGTCGAGGCGCAGCAGCACATTGACGTCGTCGTCGAGCCGGCGCCCCTCGACATGGATGCTGAGGTCGGCGCAGATTTCGCTGACCCGCAGGCCCGAAACATGTTCGGCCAGATGAAAGGCATGGGTGCCGATGTCACCCAGACAGCCGCCCAGGCCGGCACGGGCCGGATCGGTGCGCCATTCGGCCTGCTTGTTGCCATCACGGTCGATCGCCTGGCTGAGCCAGCCTTGCGAATATTCGACCTGCACCAGCCTGATCTTGCCGAAGTCACCACGCGCGACGCGCGCCCGCGCCTCTTCCACCAGCGGATAGCCGCTATAGGTGAAGGCGAGGCCGAAATGCCGGCCCGAGCGTTCGGCGGCAGCGGCAATCTGGCGCGCCTCGGCCAGATCGAGCGCCATCGGCTTTTCGCAGAAGACATGGAAACCCGCGTCGAGCGCGGCAATCGCCATCGGCGCGTGGAGATGATTGGGCGTCACGATCGACAGGGCGTCGATCCGCTCGTCCGCCGGCAGCGCCTGTTCGCCCGCCAGCAGCGCGTCGAGCGAATCATAGGTGCGCGCCGGGTCGATTCCCAGCGCCTCGCCCGAACGCCGGTTGCGATCCGTGTCGCCGCTGAAGGCGCCGGCCACCAGTCGCCAATCACCATCCAGTGCCGCCGCAGCGCGGTGGATCGCCCCGATAAAGGCGCCTTCGCCACCGCCGACCATGCCCAGACGCAACGCTTTTCCCGCCATCCTCTTCTCCTTCGTAATTAGTCGACAGACCGTTCATTCTGCCTCTTGATCTTCCGATCATATTGGAACAGTTTACCGGTAAATAACACCAATAGACAAGACGGAGAGTCGAGGGTGCACAGGGTAATGGGCTTCGGCCTGGTAGCGCTCGCAACGGGCGCAGTGATGATCCCCGCCATGTCGAGCCAGGCGCAGACCGCACCAGCGGCGCCGCCGGCCTTCAACGCCTGCCGCGCCTGTCACAGCGTGCAGCCCGGCGGCAAGAGCGGCCTTGGCCCCAATCTGGTCGGCGTCGTCGGCCGCACCGCCGGCACCCTGGCCGGCTTCAACTATTCCCCCGCGCTCAAGGCGTCGAAGCTGAAATGGGACGAGAAGGCGCTGGACGAATATCTCGCCGCGCCGACCAAGAAGGTGCCCGGCAGCCGCATGCCCATCTCCACGCCCGATCCGGCCAAGCGCGCCGCGATCATCACCTATCTCAAGAGCGTGAAATGACGGCGGCGAAGGGCGCGATGCGCGGCCCGGCCATCTTCCTGGCGCAGTTCATGGGCGACGCCGCCCCGTTCGACAATCTGGACAATGCCGCGCGCTGGATGGCGCAGGCGGGCTACAAGGGCATTCAGGTGCCCAGCAACGATCCGCGCTGCATGGACCTCAAGCTGGCGGCGGAAAGCCAGGATTATTGCGATGACTTGATCGGCCGCTGCCGCGAGGCCGGGGTCGAGATTTCGGAGCTGTCGACCCATTTGCAGGGCCAGCTGGTTGCGGTTCATCCGGCCTATGACGCGGCATTCGATGCGTTTGCGCCGGCCGAGCTGCACGGCAAGCCGGCCGAGCGGCAGGCCTGGGCGGTCGAGCAACTGAAGCTGGCGGCCGTGGCCAGCCGGCGACTGGGTCTGAAGGCGCATGCGACCTTCTCCGGTGCGCTGGCCTGGCCCTTCGTCTATCCCTGGCCGCAGCGGCCGGCCGGTCTGGTGGAGGAGGCGTTCGCCGAACTGGGGAAGCGCTGGCGCCCGATCCTGGACGCGTTCGACGAACAGGGGATCGACCTCTGCTACGAACTGCATCCGGGCGAGGATCTGCACGATGGCCTGACCTTCGAGCGGTTCCTGGATGCGGTCGGCGGCCACAAGCGCGCCAATATCCTCTATGATCCCAGCCATTTCGTGCTGCAGGCGATGGACTATCTGCAGTTCATCGACATCTATCATGACCGCATCAGGATGTTCCACGTCAAGGATGCGGAGTTCAACCCGACCGGTCGCGCGGGCGTCTATGGCGGCTATGCCGACTGGATCGACCGGCCTGGCCGCTTCCGCTCGCTGGGCGATGGCCAGGTCGACTTCACCGGCATATTCTCGCGCCTGACCCAATATGGCTATGACGGTTGGGCCGTGCTGGAATGGGAATGCTGCCTGAAGCATCCCGAGGATGGCGCGCGCGAAGGCGCCCCCTTCATCGAGGCGCACATGATCCGCCGGCCCGAACGGGCCTTCGACGATTTCGCAGGGGGCGGTGATCCCGCCAACAACCGGCGCTGGCTGGGGCTCAGCTGACGCCGCAACCGACGACCGACACATGTCCCGACCGGAAGGCCGGCGGGACCAAAGGGAGAGGAGCCGACATGACGGCGATTAACCGGCACAGACTTTTCTGGCTGAGCGTCCTGGCGCTGTTCACCGCCTCGATGAGCGCATCGCTCCGCGCGGCGGTGGCGAGCAGCCTGAAGGCGGAATGGATCGACCCGATCGCCCCGATCGCGGCCGGCGAGATGATCGGCGCGGCGCTGGGATCGGCCTTCCTGGGCTTTTCCATCACCGTCTTCGTCGTCAGCGCCTTTCTCGACACGATTGGCATCCGCCGCGTGCTGATCGGCTGCGGCATCGCCTTCCTGATCGGCACGACGCTGATCGTGGGTGCGGGCAGCATGGCAACCGGCATGACCGTCTATCAGCTCGTATGGCTGGGCATGCTGCTGTCGGGCATCGGCTGGGGCTTTGCCGAAGCCTCGATCAATCCGCTGACCGCCCGCCTCTATCCCGAGGATACGACCCATCGCCTCAACGTGCTGCACGCCTGGTATCCCGGCGGACTGATCGTCGGCGGCCTTGCCGGCGTCTTCCTCGCCTCGGCGCTGCCCTGGCAGGCGATCATGGCGCTGGCCTATATCCCCGCCATCGGCGTCGTATTGATCGCCTCCACCACCCGCTCCCCCGCGCCGCCCGCCACCGCCGGCAGCCGGGCGATGAAGGACATGATGCTGGAGGTGGTCCGCCGCCCCAGC
>NZ_NOIW01000136.1:0-11905 GCF_002708645.1 Sphingobium sp. IP1 | reverse complement strand
ATATTAATGAACGAAAATTAAGCACCAAATATTCCATACACGCCTTCGCTCGTCGAAAATGCATCTAGTTTAAATTGGCCAAATTCATGTCATTCGACCATATACAGAATCAATTCGGCTCAAATCCATAAACTCGACCTATCAGAAGGGTGAATATGGTGGAACTCATCATCCGCAAGACAAAATGAACTGCCAAATGCAACACCAGCCCTATAAATAGAGGCGCGAGCGCGTGATGGCAGGTTGCCGATGGCAAGTTGCGCGCCAGGCAGGTAGATGAGGCCATAACTCCGCCTGCCAATTTGGCCTACGCAATCTGCATCAGGCTAATGATAGACAAACAAGCCACGTCGACACAGCTCGAAGGAGATGATTGACTGTCGCCCGATGGCAGTCAGCATAGCATCCCCGATAACAGGCAAGCCAAGTAGCATCCGTTCCATGGAATCAAAATCATGGCTGGCTCGAATGCCCGAAGGAAGCAGCCCCTTGCCGCCAGCAAGCATGACAGCAACCTGCCCACCGCGGTCGCATGCCAGCCACATCACATTGATATGAGCGGGATAATGCATCCATGGACCTTATCTGTCAGATGAAATACTGCCTCCATATCAAGCGTTTGCGCTCTCTATATGGCAATGCATGCAGACTTCATGCGGGCATCGGTCTTCGCCGATGGCGCTTGCCCCTCCCGCAAATGAATGAGATCCCCGACGCCCATATTGCAACGCTAAAAGCGAGCGCCGGGGAGCCCGGGATCGCGTCGGAGCGCCCGGACAGTTTTTATTGTGACCTAGCCACACCCAATCTGCAAGCTCAAGAAAAACACCCCCGGTGCATGGAGGAATCTGTATGTCCAAGGGGCAGAAAGTTGGGCTGGTAGCGTCCACCATTTCACGCAAAATCGGGCCTGGCGGCTCGCATGTCACAGTTTCAGCAATGATACTGACAAGCTGTTGCCGACAACAATCAGTTACCGCCGAGGCATACCCAGCCCCGACCGACGGCGTGCCACACTCTTCGCAATCCCCCACCTTCCACCCGCCCGATCAGGCAGCACTGGACTGGTTTCGCCCTCCTCGTTTCGAGCGATAAAGCGCATCATCAGCTGCGGACAGCAGCTTTTCTGACGATATGCCGGTGCCAAGTCGAGCCATACCGACACTCACCGTGGCAGGAATAACTCGCCCCGACTTCAACTTGGTGCCATTGGCCTCGAACCGCTTTCTCACGCGTTCACACACCGCCTTCGCCTGCTCAAGCGAAAGCCCCATAAGAATTACCGCAAATTCCTCGCCGCCAAGGCGTGCAACCAGATCATGGTCCCGCACAGTCGCGCGCAACAGAGCGACGAAGTTGATGAGCACCTCATCACCGACCGCATGACCATGCTCATCATTGATCTGCTTGAAGTGATCCAGGTCGAAAAGTGCGAGGCATCCTGCCTCGCCAGCGAAGACGCGCGAACTCAACAATGCCTCGAGCGCCTCATCGAAGGCGCGACGGTTGCAGGCACCGGTCAGCGGATCAGTCATGGCCTGCTGGCGCAAGTCCTCGATGAAATGTCGCCGCTCGGTCACCTCCCGAATAATGCTGAGCGTTCCGATCACGCTGCCCTCGGCATTCACGAGAGCGCGGACATGACTCTCGATCCATATGATGGCGCCATCGGAGCGGACGATGCGATATTCAACAATTGCGCTTTCGTCCGGCGATGAGAGAACCTCCCGCCGGATGGCGAGCACATGAGGGAGATCGTCCGGAATGATCAGGTAGAACAAAGGGCGACCAATCAGATCGGCGACCCGATAGCCTGTCATACGCTGCGCCGAGGGTGATGCATATCGGACCGAACCATCGAGCGCCGCGCGCAATACGACATCGCTCATCCTGTCAAGGATGAGCCGATGCAAGGCCTCTGCCGCATGAAGCCGCTCCAGCACAAGGCGACGAGTGTAGAGCTCTGCCGCCAAGGGAAGCAACAGAAGGACAGTCGAGGCGAAATAGATTTGGAGAACCTGCAGCTTGAGCGCCATGCTACCTGAAAGCAATGCAGTAGGACCATGCCCTGCCAGAGACAGGGACAAGCCGACCACGATCAATATCAGGATCGAAACAACCGCACCAAAGCGCCCCAGGCGCAAGGTCGCCGCTATCATCGGCAAAAAGGGCACAACGACAAGAGGCACTCGATCCTGACCAAATGCGGCCAGCGCAGCAACGAGCACCAGAAGAAAAAGGCCAAACGCATTATGGCGAAGGGGCGCAGGAGCGCCGCGCACCCAGCGCTTCACATCGCCGCGTAGCAGCAAGATGAGCGGCGGACCAAAGATGATCAAGCCCAATGAGTGACCGGCATACCAATCGCGCCACGCCTGCCAGTAACCGATATCCTTTGCCATAGTGGTAAAGCCAGCGGCGCCGATGGCACTGAGCATCGGCACGAAAAAGCCGCAGATGCCGATGAAAATCGCGACCTCACGCACAGAAGCGAAGCGCCCAAATCTGGGGAAGGATCTGCGCATCAGGAAGGCGCCTGCCAATGCCTCAAGGATACAAAGCAAGGGTAGCCCAACGCCGACAACGCCACCAAATCCGAACAGCTGGGACGCGCACATGCCTGGAATTGCACAGGCCAGCGCCAGCCCGCCCCACCGGCGACGCGGACTGGCGAGAAGCTTGGCAAACAGCAACGCGCTTGCCGGCCACATGACCGCGATGCCGCCGTCGAAGCGCGTAAGTATGAGAGCCTGTCTTGAATCTCATGCGTAACGAGCGATGCGCCTGATGAGGACGACGGCAGCAGCGGCATATAGGAGTGCAGTTGCGGATTTGATGGTTCGCTCGAAGTCCTTTGCCAAGCGTCGATTTCGATTGAGCCATGAGAAGGTTCGTTCGACCACCCATCGTCTGGGATGGACGACGAACCCGGTCTGGTCGGCGAATTTCCGAACGATCTCTATCGTGACGGATGTGGCTTCCCGGACGCGATCGCTGTTGTAGGCGCTGTCGGCATAGGCATGCTCGACCAAGGGGTGCCGCTGGCGTGACTGCCGGAGCAAAGGCACTGCGCCGTCTCGGTCCTGCACGTCAGCGCCATGAACCAGCAGTTCGAGCGCACGACCATCGGTATCGACCATGGCGTGGCGCTTGCGGCCCATGATCTTTTTCCCTGCGTCATAGCCGCGCGGACCACCCGCTTCAGTGGTCTTGACGCTCTGGCTGTCGATGGCCGCCGCTGACGGCATCGGTTCTCGCCCCGTTCGGACACGGTCGATCTGGACAAGATGGTGGTTGAGACTTTCGAATGTCCCATCGTCACGCAGAGTGCAGAACCAGCGGTAGACCGTGCGCCATGGCGGAAAGCTGTCAGGCAAAAGCCGCCAAGGACAACCTGCCCGCAGCAAATAGAAAATGGCCTCGATGATCTCCCGCATCGGCCAACGCCGTCGCCGTCCGCATTGGCACGGCGCGGGCAAATACGGCTCAATCAAATGCCATTCTGCATCGGTAAGATCGCTTCCATAGCGAAGCTGTGCGCGGCTATGATGTGCGCGGGCGGTCGGGTTCCACATGATGGCTTCCAAGGTTGGTGTCGCAACCCCTCGGAATCATATCGAAACTCGGCCGTCCACCGTTACGTCAGCGTTCTGACACAGCCTCTGAGAGCCAATGAAGAGGATGCAAAATAGGCGGCAGCTATGGCGAATATGCCTGCCATACGCGCTCTCCAGTGAGGAGACATCGGGTCAATCATGGAATGCATTATTGAACCAAGACCGGCCTCAAATAAAGTCGCAATTAATTTTTCCGATTTTTTACGCATCATGAAAGGCATTCCGGAATCAATGCGATCGCGCACGCCGCCATCGAATATCGATTTAATATTGAATCTTATTTTTTGGCACGCCAAGACTAAACACGATACGAGCCGGCTTTAACTAACATAACATCAAATCAAATAACAAAATTTTATATTACATAATCATATATTTCACACGCATAAAACTATTAAAACGCACATAAAGGAGCATCGATACAATATTTTACGGTCGTGAAACCAAATAGATCTGTTAATTATTTATTTTTTGAACATCAACAAGATTCCATATTGATAATTCATATTTTTTGTACAAATATCAATTCGGCACCTGCTGACGATCAAGCCTTCATGCCCTGCTTCGGGTACGCTGCAAAAGCAGAGGCCCCAATAATGATGGTCGCCTTTCATACGCAAAATAAATTATCATGCATTTCGGCATGACAATTCAGACGTTATAATATTTTTTGCATATGAAACTGAGAATATTGAACTTGCAATTATGATGTGAAAATCGCGTCGACCCGGACAATATCCGGATTGGAGCGTAGCAAATCTGCAATTACGATTGGCGACATTTTCGGACGATTGTATCATGCTCTCAAGAATCTTTTCAAATTCATCTCCTCAAGAGCCTGGCGCGAGCATCGCCATGCTTCATGTGGCAAAGCTGTCAACCGGTGGCCGGGAGGCCTTGTGCGTTGTGCATGGCCTCGCCTCGCGGGATGCGAAGGTAAGGACATCACTCCCCCTGCAGCTTGGGCAATCGGTAAGGCTGACACTACGCAGCGGATGCGATTTGGACGCAACGGTAGTTGCCAGTCACACCCCCAAAATATACCTCATGTTCAAGCAGGCCATACCGCTACCCAATCTGTTGGCCGAACAACGCAGGGGTAATCACACACTTGAATCCGTCCGTTTCGCAGCGACTGGAAGCGCAATCCTGTATCGAGACGGCCAGCCATTGTCCTGCGAACTAGTAGACATATCCCTGTTTGGCGCTCGGATCAGGCTGGAAGAATCAAACGTCGCCGCCGATGAGGCATTGCAGATACATATACCTGATCTACTGATCCAGGAGGCAACGATACGCTGGAAAGAGGATGGCGACGCGGGCCTGAGCTTTCGCCATAGCCTTGGGTACAATCAATTGGAACGCTGGCTCGAGATCCAGCATGATCGCGCCGTCATGCGCCGCCAGCAGGTCCGATGAGCACATCCATCCCAACTGCCGGGGGACGCCATGGAGATGACCAAAACTCAACCATGCCGCGAAGATAGCTGACCAAGAAGCTGAGGCGCAAGGTCGGCTCAGGCGGCGACCGCCCGCAGGCCACTCGACGGCGCGTCAATTAGCAAGCCACGTCCGGGGCAGACTTCGATAAATTCCGCCCCCGAACGTGCATGAATGATGTTCACCATCTGGGTGATACGATTTGCGGCGGAAGCAGGGCCGCCGTCCGCGCAGGGCCAGAGCCTCGAGATGATCTCATCGCGACTTAATATCTTACCGCGATTAAGGAGTAGCAGCGTAAGAAGTGCATGCTCCCTATACGGCAAGAAAAACTCTTTGCCATCACAAGATGCTGCCCGCCGCAGCAACTGCGGAAACGACATCCTCACCTGCGCCATGAACCTGCCCCGCATCTGGCCCGAAATATCAATCCGACGCTCATCACATCCCACAAATAGCCGTATTGGCGAATGGCATGCAAGACCAATCATAGGGCTCGCAGTCAACATCATCAATCCAGAATCAATTTTCTTGGCTTGTGCGCGAACTCCATCTCGCAATTTTTTTGCTAAATTATTATTTTTTGAAATCGACAAAAATATACACAATCTGGATTGCGAACCGAAATTTATCCGAAAGTTGAACGAACCAACTCGTCATATCAAATCAGTCATGTTAATCGAACATTGGCCTCGGCGTCGTATCATCTTCCTCCCCCCCCGGATAGAAACGGCGCCGAGGCCAACGCAATCAACAGCTGCAAGCGCTTTTCAAGGCCTCCCATTTCTCAGGCCCTGACCGGACTCAGGCCCTGACCGGACTCAGGCGACCCCCACCCGCTCACCCGCCTTGCGCCGGGCCGGCTTGGCAGTCGACGTTGCAGTCTTGCCGCTCTTCCCGTTACGCCGAGCTGTTTTCTGACCAAGCCCGTTCTGGTGCGCCAATGCCTTTCGGAATGCAGCATAATTTGGAGCGACCATGGGATAATCAGCAGGAAGATTCCATTTCTCACGATATTCGTCCGGGGTAAGGCCGTAACTCGTCATGAGATGGCGTTTGAGAATCTTGAGCTTTTTCCCATCTTCAAGGCATATGATATAATCCGGCTTCACCGAGGATCGTACTGAAACGGCTGGCTTGGGCGCCTCCTCCTTGATCACAGCGGCCTGACCCAATCCATTTAGGGCATCATATACGGACTTTATGATCCCGGGGAGCTGCTGAGCTTCCGTCTTGTTGTTTCCTATGTGCGCTGCAACAATATTGGCAGCAATCGCAACGAGGCTTTCATCCACTCCTGAAATTTTTTTCATATCTCTGCGTCCCGAATAAACTGATTGGGACATTTTTATTACTATGCCTGCGATGACATGTCATCGCTGTTTTTCCACCAGCCCCAATATTGAACAACCGACACTAGCCAATTGACTTTCTGATCTCACTTTAGTGAACGGATCATCACCCCAATTGATGTCCTTCATTTAAAGATCAAGACAACAATCACTTAACCGAAAATTTTGTTATAGGCGCCACCTGCAACGGACGCGCGCGCGCCTGCCGACGCGGCACGCTTGTCCCATGCCATGACCACTTCGTCCGCCAGCAGCGCCAAACAACAGCATATGACCATCGTATCGCTGCGACTTGGGGCATGCAGTTCTGTCGTGAATTCACCCGGGCCCGATGGCTGACCGCTGCATATTGCAACCATATATTGACGTGGCACAAGCTGCTCGCAGCGCAGCATTGACCAAGAAAATCATGCGCAACCCCGCCTATCGCGTCACCAGCGCGCCTGAAGCGAGCATGACAAGAAGAATCCACCCAAGCCCCAGGCGATAAAGGATGAAGGGCAGATAGCTATGACGGCTGACAATCTGCAGGAACGCAATGATGACACCATAGCCGACCGCAAAGGCAATCATGGTCGCCAGCAATGTAGGCCCGGGCCCGATCGGGCCGAATTGGCCCCAGCTTTTGAGCAACTGATAAAGTCCCGAAGCCATCACTGCAGGGACGGCCAGAAGGAACGAATATCGGGCCGCTGCCTCACGACTGAAGCCCAGCGCCAGTCCGGCGCTGATTGTACCGCCCGATCTGGATACGCCCGGCACAAGCGCCAGCGCCTGAGCAAGGCCCAGCAATATCCCATCCTTCAAATTCATCTCGTCCAGCGCCCTTCGGCGAACACCAAAATGGTCGGCGATACCGAGCAGCAGCCCGAAAATGATGAGCATCAATGCCGTTATATACAGGCTTCGCCAATCCGTTTCGATGCTGGACTTGAAGATCAGGCCAAGAACAACAATTGGCAAAGTTCCCAGGATGACAAGCCAGCCCAGCCGGGCCTCTGCAGTTTTCTCACCGCCTCGAAGTGCACCCAGCCACGCAACTGCAATCCGCCAGATATCCCGACGAAAATAGATCAGCACAGCTATCTCCGTACCAATCTGCTTGATTGCAGTGAATGCAGCGCCCGGATCACGCCCTGATGGCAGAAGAGCACCAACGATTCGCAAGTGGGCGCTCGAAGAAACCGGCAAAAACTCGGTCAGGCCCTGAACCAGCCCGAGAATAACGGCTTCTATCCAGATGCTATCCAAATTTCCCCGCCCCCGAAAAGCCCATTGTCACGATATCATTTCTTAACCGAAATGCTGGCCGAGACAATAAGGCAATATTCGCGGCGATAGGCGCAGCATCAACCCCGACAAATCGATAATCAATATCGCTCAGTAAATGATATTGATGTCATGGAACCTGATTTCAGCAAAAATGTTGTTCAGCCGAGCCATCAAAAGAGATTGGCTGGCATATGGAGAGGGTCATGCTGATACAATCCGAGACAGGACGGCCGCCGCGGATCATGCGAGGCTTGTTGACGGGCGTCTTTCTTTCGTTTCTGCTCTGGGTATCAGCAGCACTCCTTTTCCACTGGCTGTCCTGATTTCCACTGGCTGTCCTGATTTCCTCGACAGCGCCAAAACTCATTGGTGACGACAAGGATTGCCGATGCGATCAAGAGCCGAAGTACCATGGATTTGCGGATAGCGCTTATTGTGAGCGGCAACTTTTGTCCGGCAGAAGAAATGGATAATGGATATATTCAAGCCCATCATCGTGACGAACGATCAGCTGTTGCATAATAAGGCGCTTTGAAGGAACATGGGCGAGGCCTGAGGCGTGCGACCCGCAGGTCAGTTCTGACGCCTTCGACACGCAGTCGGATCGGAGAGGATGATGAAAGGCGCCGGCGTATGGCGCGCCTGATTCCCGCGCGCCATGCGCTGGCAATGTGCCGGCCCTTTATTTATCCCGATGCACTAAGCACCCAACCCAACCGACGGGCCACCTATGCCGCTTCATGACCTGGCGAATATAGAGCATGCCAGTACATAGCATGTCAGTCCCGGCAAAATACGTAATTCATGCAATTTCATGCGACAAACCGTTCGTCGCAAGCGGCAATATGACGACATTTGTCGGTTTTGATTTGTCGATTTATCGTGCATAATATCCATTCTTCGAATATTGTAATTATTTCAGGCGAGATCATATTCGTACACAAGAATATGTTTCAGCTATATTTTTACAAATATAGTTTCTCTACCGTTATGAGAAGGCAAGATTTGATTCCATGGATGCAAAAGCAATCCTGTCATCGCATTTTTCAAAAGAACTGCCATTTCCTGCTGTTTTGGAACATGGTGGAGACCTTTCCGAGATACGCGTGCGCATATTGAGCCCTTATGGGATGGTGATCAGCGGTATCAATATTCCTGAACTAAATAGCTTGGTTACAGTGCATATAGACACGATGACCGTTGCAGGCATAATCAGCGCCAGGTCGGGCAGCGATGGATCTATACTTTATATCAGGCCCGCATCATCGGCTGATCAACCCGATAGCGATAATTAAAGTGAATGATATGAGCGGCAGGGTTATGGTTACCAGCAAATTGGCCGGATAAGATCGGGAATGGACATCGAACCATGCCTATGCCGCCGATGTTCACCAGGAGCGAACCAAGAAGGAGTTGGAATGCCATTAGCACGCCCCAGCTCGCTTCACCTGAATAAGGCCGTGCTTGATATGCAGGCATTTTTGGCTCGTCGCTCTCCCCGCTTCGCAGGAGACAGGAGATGATGTGGGGGACTGCGTCATCCAGGCCGGCATCAGCGTCGCCAAGGGTAACGCCCACAAGATTTCGGCGGCGATTAGGTTCGTCTATTTCCTCACATAAAGGCCTGCCGCTTGGTCTAGCACTGATCCTGGCTGCCAACGCGGTGGCTTTTGCCTTACCACTATCCTTTCCAGGCTTGGTGAATGTGGCCATGGCCCTGGTAGCCATATTGCTCGTTGCAGCCTGGGGTTGCGTCGCCATATGCCGACGCAGCCGCAGAGCGTTCGTTAAAACATCGGACTTACTCAATGACGCGCGCTGGACCAATTTTCTGGCTGCGATATGCTTTATAGGCACGCTGGGTTGGACTGGGAGCCTGCTGGTCCATAATGATCTGAGTTCCGCCACCATGGGCTTCATGCTCTCATTTGGCATGCTGCTCTTCCTTCATGGACTGATCTTTCATCCCTTGGCTGCTGCGGGGAGCGCAGCGATGCTGGCGCTGGCCGGCCTGTTTCACATGAGACCGTGGCCAGAACTGGCCGCCCTGCCCGGCAAGATGATATTGGCCGCACCTTGTCTGATGGCCTTGCTGGCCATTGCACTGCATTGGCGCCGGCACAAGCAGATGGCGTCAACCCGCCAACGTGCACGCGAGGGCTATCTTGGGCATGGGCTTTGCTCCGACATGCCGCCGGTCGGTGATGAGACAAGCGCCATCTTGCGTCCGGTCTGGCCAGGGCAACTGGCACATCAGCTAAGGCAGTTGCGAGGACGCGCAGTCAGTATCGGGGAGCCTCCTGAACAAAAAGCGCAACAGGATGAAGTGGAAAGCTTCGTCCATTACGACCTTTTGACCGGCCTTCCTCACAGGCTCGCATTTCAGGATCAATTTGATCTCATCCTGTCCAGCCCGGGCTTTCACGCGGCACTTCTCTATATAGATCTGGATGGCTTCCGTCTCATCAACGACCTTCGTGGCAACGGCATTGGCAACAAGATACTTTCTGCAATGGCCGGGCGCCTCGCCCAGGCGTGCCTTGATCCACTCATGACAGTGAGCCGATTGGGCAGCGACGAGTTCGCCGTGGTGTTGCCCGGCTATGACGCTCGCAGCGCGACAATCTTCGCGCGGCATCTGCAGGATCGATTGAAGGCACCGATATTGGTGGCGCAGCAGAGGATCGTCATGACAGCATCAATCGGGGTCGCGCTCGCCCCTGAACATGGACTGCAAGGAGACAAGCTCCTCGCTCGCGCAGGGATAGCGCTTGCCGCAGCCAAGGCACGGGGAAAGGGGCAGCTATGCCTTTTTGCACCCGATATGGAGCAGCGCCTCCATGAGCGCGCGATGATCGAAGCGCGCCTTCGTCTCGTACTCGAGAGCCAGGACGGTTTTTTTGTCTTCTATCAACCAATCATGGCCTTTGGTCGTGAGGAACCTGTAGCCAGGGAGGCGCTTGCACGCTGGTTCCATCGCGAAGCCGGCTGGATCCCTCCTTCACGGTTCATCGAGGTCGCCGAACAGAGCGGCTTGATTGCAGCCTTGAGCGATTTAATGATCAGCAAGGCCTGCAAGGACGCTACCAACTGGACAGACGGCGCCTGTCTCGCGGTAAATATTTCGGCAAGCCTTCTGGGCCGGGGATATTTGCCCGACCGAATTGCGCGTGCGCTGCTTGAATCGGGGCTTCCAGCTGCGCGGCTTGAGCTCGAAATCACCGAAACCGCACTTCTTGACGATAATGAGCGCGTGCTCGAAGAATTGCGTACCATCCAGAAGATGGGCGTTTCGATTGCCCTGGACGATTTTGGAACCGGCTATTCTTCGCTTTCTCACCTGCGCGCCTTCCCTTTTCAAAAAATCAAGATTGATGGCAGTTTCGTTCGCGATGCAGCTTTGAACCCCAATTGTGCCGCAATCGTTCATGCGATCGCGGATCTGGGGAAGCGATTGGGCGTGGCGACCGTGGCTGAGGGCGTTGAAACGCTCGAGCAACTGGAATTTGTGCGTAGCCAGGGCTGCCAGCAGGTTCAGGGCAACTTCTATTCTGTCCCCCTGCCCAGCGAAGAAGATTTGCCGCGCATTCGCGCTCTTTCCAATTATGATGTGTCGAGAGGCACGCTTGCTGCATCAGACAGACCAGATGATTTCGAGCCATGGCATGAACCGTCCTCGCGACCCTGACCATGCTCGCGGGGCTGGTGAACCTTCCAGTTCCGATGGGCAAGCTATCGGCGCAACCTTATATTGCGACACGACCTCCAAATATCGTTATCGCTTCATGTTCCCGCATATTCCAAGTTGCAGCAGATCGCTTTATTTGACATGAACTTGGTCATGATGCCCCGCGACATCAACAGTCCCGCTCATTTTCGCTGGTCCCGGCGTACGGGACGCATCATCGATGCAGTCTGCTTTTGCCTATTGATGCTTGTGGTCGGCACGGTCATCTACGGTCTCTTGCTGCGCGCGATGTACGAGCATAGCTATTATGGCGCTGCGGCCCTTGCCCTATTGGGTGCACTGGTCATGCTGATCGGCCTTGCGCAGCAAACAATTGCGGCGCGTGATGCCGCGACCTGGCGCGCCATGGCGGAATGGCAAATACGCGCTGCGCGAACGCGTTCTGCCAGTGCGGCCGGACAGGCACACGATGCTGATGGCCAGGGCGACCCTAGTTCCTCGCTTTATTATGAGCAGCTGCTCGAAGCGCTCATCAT
>NZ_NOIW01000135.1:0-12370 GCF_002708645.1 Sphingobium sp. IP1 | reverse complement strand
GACCCCGGAGAGACTGTTGCACCCCGGGTCGATCGACATGCCGACGTGACCATTGCCAGAAAAGGCGAAGCATGATGAAGTAGGAAATACCAACGTCCCGCCCTGCCGCAGGGACCTCAGCTAGAGAGTGTTCGAAACCTGAAACGAGACAGGCGCGGCCGCCTTTGGGCCGGGTGGCCTTGGACATACGCGTCCGCCACCCGGTCTCCATAGCTGGGACCGGCTCTCGCTTTTGAAGGTTTCGACGCCTCCACCCATGTCTCCACGGGCAAGGTCAATTAGGCCAGATCGGGTCGAATTTGCAATCACGAAGGCGACTTAGGACGTCGCCAATTCGAATTTTCAACAGGGGAAAGGGAACGCGATACGCTGCTGGGCGCGCGCATCCTTGCTACTCTCGCGCCATGAAACGCCTTCACTCTCGATGGCGGGCTCGACGCGACACCCGCGCTATCTCCACCCTTCGCGAGATCGAGCAGTCGATCGGGGCGCTTGGCGACGAAGATCTTCTCGATCTCGAGGACATATTTGGGACCAGCGACACAGCGCCGCTCGGACGCATGGCGAGGTCGGAAATGGCGCGCAGGGGTCTTCGCGCCTGACTGGCGCTGGCTAGTTCGTCTCCGCCGATTTTGCCGCGCGGCGCGACCACAGCTCGGTGGTCCTGTCCATCTCGATCAACTTGTCCGGGAACACCCGATCCCGGAACGCTTCAACATCGGCGAGCGAGCCGTGCAGCCATCGATCATATTCGTCCTCCTGTAGCAGGACGGGCATTCGGTTGTGGACCGGTGCGATCGCTGCGTTCGCATCGGTCATCAGTCCCGAATAGACTGCACCCCATTCATCGCTGTGCCGCCACATCCCCGCCCAAGCGAAGATCGGGGCATCCTTCACGCGAAACCAGGTCCGGGTCATCGATCCCTTCTCGCCTTCTGCCTCGGCAAATCCCGTCAGCGGAATGAGGCAACGCCACTGAGGCTTGGGCGCGATCCCCCGCCACATGAAGTTGGTGAGATCAGCGATATTGTTGACCGGCTTCGGCTTGATCGGGACACCGGTCTTCTTGCTCTTCATGGGTCGGGGAAAGCCCCAGACCATCGATTCAAGTACCCTCTCGCCATCGGCCTCGCGCACCACCATTCCCGGATATCCCGGCAGGGTCTCCTCGGGCGTGTTGAACGACGCCGGTGCGGCAACACCGAAATGGGCGGCGACCTCGGCAGCGCTTTTGCGCACGGTATAGAGATTACACATGGCTACCCTCGGCGAGGCGACTGTACGGGTTCTTGCTCACTGCCACGCTCAGAGCAATGCCATTTGCGGGCGCAGCGCAACCGGCAGATCGCCGCTGCGCCAGAGATCGTCACTATCGAGTACCTGCATCCGCTCGGCCGCGATGGGCGGGCGAAACTGGAAGCCGATGACATCCTGAATGCTGCCGCCCAGCCAGCGCGCATAATCCTGTGACTCCAGCAGCACGGGCATGCGATCATTATACGGCATGACCGCGCTGTTCGCGTCCATCGTCATGCCGGCATAGACCGGCCCATAGTCCGGCACGTTGCGACAGAAGCCCGCCCAGGCAAGAAGGGGCCGGTCGACGATCGAAAACCAGCTGCGCGTCTTGGCTCTCGCATCGCCGTGCGGATTGGCGAAATGGGTGAGCGGAATGAGGCAGCGATATTGCGGGTGGACGACCATGCTGTCCCACAGCGGATTGGTCAGGTCGGCGACGAGACCGATCCGGCCTGGCGGCTCGTCCCGTTCGCGCATCTCACGGGTGAGCCGCGGAAAGCCCCAGTCCATTTCGCGCAGGATCCGACGGCCGCCCTTTTCGAAGATGACCAGGCCTGGCAGTGCCTCGACAGTCTCCGAAGGGACGACAAGATCAGCCTTCGCCTCGGCATTGAAATGCGCGGCGATGTCGGCAGCTGTACTGATGACTGTGTAGAGCCGTGACATGGCTCACCTCTCGCATCTCACAAAACGAATCGATGCGAGAGCTTATCACGGAACATAGATGGAACAAAACGGGCGAGGCTTACGCCGTCTCCTCGCCGATGCAGTCGCCAAGAGCGCGGAGCTGGCCAGCGAATTTGTCCGGGTTCTCGCGCTGTAGACGCTCGAGATTGATCGCCTTCCACCGCAGCGCAGGCAGTTCGGCAATCTCCGGATCGAGCCCGACCGCCGACCAATCGGGCGCGAGTTCGTGAAACGACATGAGGAAGCGCCTGTTGGCGGGCTGTCGCGCCCGTTCGCCAAGTTCGCTGATCAGGCGCTCGCGCGCGTCGAGCAGCGCCTCGAGCGGCAGGTCCGTGACGGTCATGCCGAGAAACTCCGCACCATATTGATCGCGGATGTCGAGCCGGTGCGGACATAGCAACTCATGGGCAGGGCGCGGATGACTGACGAGGTAGATGAGGAACGCCTTGAAGAGGTCATCGCTGATCCCTTCATTGGCGAAGAGAAAATGAATGTCGAACAGATCGCGCGGGTGCTGGCGGTCGAGCGCGGCCGCGATCTTGCCCGCATAGAGATCTGCCTCGGACACCAGCTGCATCTCGGCAAAACCGAAACGGTCTTCGACCGCGCGGCTGACCGATCGCACGGCAGGCGAAAATACCGTTCCGCGCAAGACCGGCGAGACCTCGATCTTGATCGTCACACCGTCGGCTTGGACGACAAGACGCTTGCCGTCGGGAAGCAGGCGACGCTCGACCGCCATGCGGCCACCCCGTTCGAGACGGCCCGCGACCCGTTCGAGCCCGTCTCTCACGGCCTGCAATGAGCTCTCGCGATCGGCAACCGGAAGGTAGACAAGGTCGATGTCGACCGACAGGCGTGGGAGATCCCGCACGAACAGGTTGATCGCCGTTCCGCCCTTGAGCGCGAAGATCTCCTCCTGCGCGATTTCCGGGATGGCGCGGACCAGCAGTCGTACCTGGTCCGCATAGATCTGCGCCGTCATTGGTCTTCACTTTCGGTTTTGGGGCCGAAGGCTTCGGGCACCGTGATCTGATACCGTGTGTCCAGTCGGCCACCGGGTACGAGCTGGCGTTTGCCCCGGCCCAGATCGACGACGTCGCGATCGATCCGCTTCGCCCAGCCATGCGCGTGACGATCGGCGAAGAACAGGAACAGTCGCTTGGCCCTGATACTCGTGCAGCTTTTCAGCAGGTCCGTCACCAGCCGGGGACGAAGGGTCGTGAGGTTCTCGAAGATCTTGTCGGCATGGTCGAAGGTAAGGCTCGCAGGCACATCGTCCATCAGCTCGATCGTCGCACGCTCGGCGCTGGCGACGCGGAGGAAATGATCCCAGGCTTCGCTGGCCTGTGGCGAGGCCGCCACATCGCCGAGCCGCGTAGTGCCGAGATCGAGGCGGTGCCAGTCGATGCCGAGGTCCGACGCCTCGAACAGCGTGCGTCGGTGCATCACGAGCTGGGCGTTGGTGGACAAGGTCGCGAGCCAGGAAGGGGCTGCATGGTCCGGGTCGTAGAGATGGACCGTCCGTTCCCCGCCGAGCCGGGCGAAATGCCCGAGACCATGGAGCTCGAGAGCGGTTATGCCGCCCACATAGAGTTCGCCGGCTGCGGTCCGCTGCGCCGACATCACTGCCATGTCCCATCGCAGCGATGCTGCGGCACCTTGTGTCGTCGTGCGCCGATAGACCCGGGGCGCGACGCGCTCGAGCCACCCGCGCCGAACATAATCATGGACCGATGTACGGGCGACGCCCTGCGCCTGCAACCACGCCGAATCCACGAGCAGACCCGGCGGCAACGCCGTGAGAAGCTGGTTCAGAGTCTGGCGCCTTTGTCCGTCCATACCGAACAAATTGCCGTATTTCTGAACCGCTGACAAGGATCAGTTTATAATATCGCGATTTCGTTCGCTTCAGACGAACAGAATGCGCGATTGATGAACCAATCGATACGCAGCGTCAGCGGGCCCGATTGCGTTCCGGCGGTTTATGCTCGCGGCCAGGCCGTACTGTCGCGCCGCGCGCGGGCGCCGCGGCAGGCTCCACGCTTCGCTGCACCGACGGACCCCGATCCCGGACTTCGGCAGGCTTTATGGTGCGCCCCGCTGCGACATGCGCCTGAAGCTGCGCCCGGGCGACCCCCATGACCCGCATGATCGCCTCGGGATTGTCGAACAGGGTGCGCTGCACGACCGCTTCCATGACCCGCAACTGGCTGTCGATCGCGCGATCGTTCGGCAGGCTCCGGTCCGATCCGCGCGGCGGCGCGCGATCCGCCTGACCCTGCGTCGACGACCGGCGGGCCGGCGCGGGGTCTCTGCTCTCGGCGGCATCCCGCGACGTTATCGGCGCGATGCTGTTCTTGCTCGCCTCGCCGCGCACGCGATCAAGCTCCTGCAGGTCGCGCTCATTGGGCTTATAGCCCCGGACTTCGAGGCCGTTTCGCGAAGCCTCGAGCCAGGCCGCCCGACGAAAGGTCTCGGATCCGGTGATATGGATGCGGTCCCATCCACGATGCTGCGCGATCGCCACCATGTCCTTGACGACTTCCTGGCTCTCATTGGCCGTCAGCAGCCGCCGTCCCTGATCGCGAAACGCGGGATCCTTCGCGTCGGCCGAGGTGAAATAGGCCGGATCGCCCGACCATTTCGCCTTGTCGGCATAATAGCGTTTGCGCACTGCCTCGGGCAGATCGCCCGCTACGACCGACGGGGCCGTAGGCGCCTGCCTGGCATCCGCCTTGACGGGAGGTGTCGGGGCAATCGCAATCTCGGGTTCGACAGGGTCCGACCGATCTTTGGTGCCGACCGCCTTGCTCACCGTCTTGTCGTCGATCGCGATGCCGTTTGTTCGGCGCCGCGGCGCGCTCGCCTTGCTCTCAGCGGCCATGATGCTGCCTGCCGTCTGCTAATGTATCCGCCATCTCCTGATCCTCCTCGGGTTCGACCGCCGCGCGCGCCGCCATCGCCATGACGAAGGCCAGCGCGGCTTCTTCGTCGCCCGGCGCCGGCAATTCCTCCAATTCGCCAAGCACGAGCATGTCGTCGGTTATCTCGACCGTGCCCGACAGTTCGTCGGCGCTCAACATTCTGGTCACGACAGGCTCCTTTTCAGCAGGCGGGGCAGATGGGTGCAGAGCGGCGCGCTTGGCTTCGATCGCTTGGGCGAGCACATCCGAGCCCGCGCCGATGATCGCCGCCGCCACGGGTTTGGGCGTCGGCAGGCGAACGAGGCGGGGCGCAACCTTTGGCGGGTCGCAAATCCGATCGGTGAACCGGCGCGACCGGAAAAATTCGATCTTGCGGCCGCGGACTGGCGGAATGCCGCCCCGCAGAAGCAGCAGATCGCCCTTGGGCATCTGCATCAGTTCCTGCGGCATCATCAGCGCGCGGCGCTGGTCGCTCTCCGAAATGCTGCGATTGGCGAGCATCCCGTGGATCGTGCGGCTCTTCGATTTCACGTTCATCGTGAAAAAACCGAGCCGCTCGGACAGTTCATTGGCGACCTTCAGCTCCTTTGGCGTGAAGACCACTTCAAGGCCGCAGTTTGCGATGATCTCATCGGTGACGTCTGGGCCGTAGAGCGCGCGTGGCTGCGAACGGCTCTGGATCACGGGCAGCAGGCGCAGGCCATAGCCTGCCACATAGGAGAAAGCCGACGCTATGACGGGGGCCTTGCCGAGCCGGGCGAACTCATCGAGCAAGACCAGCACTGGCACGTTCCCGCCCGTCGCCGGCAACTCTCGCGTGTTGAGGTCGATCAGCTGCTGGAGGAAGAGATTATAGACCGGCGCGATGCGGTCGATATTGTCCGGCGACACCCCAAGATAGATCGACATGCGCTCCCGGCGAACCTGCCGCAGATCAAAATCGGTCTCCGAGGTCGCGGCATCGACGAACGGGTTGAGCCACAGGTTCAGTTTGGACGTGATCGTCTGCTTGATCCCGGAAAAGTATTGTCGGACGCGGAGGTGAAATCGCTCAGGGCCGACACACAGGCCTGGCTCAGCCGCTGCCCGCGCTGCTGCGCCTCTTCGACCACCTTGGGCAATTCGACCTTCGGGTCGCCAGTCGTCATGCGGCGGTAGATCTCGCCGATCGTGAAGGGCAAGGCAGGATTGGCGGCGACAAGCGCCCCGACGCCGACAAAGGCGGCGCGCGCTGCCTCGGCCCAGAACGGATCCGCCTTCTCAGGCGACGGGAACAGCATCCCGCCGATCTTCTGGAGTTCGTTGACGACGTCTATGTCGTCGAGCCGATCAATATAGCTCAGCGGATTGTAGCGCGCGGTGCGGCCTTCGGGGTCGAGAGGATCGAACAGGTGGACCGTCTGACCGTGCCGCGCCCGAAAGCCGGCGGTGATCTCCCAATTCTCGCGCTTCACATCGAGCACGACCACGGAGTCTGCCCAGCTGAGCAGATTGGGAATGACGACACCGACACCCTTGCCGGCCCGGGTCGGGGCTTCGAGCAGGACATGCTCGGTCCCGCCGAACACCAGATAGCGACCGCCTTTCTGGCCGACGATGATGCCCGACTTTGCGCGGAGCTGCTCGCGCCTGATCTCGCTTTCGCGCGCAAAGCGCGCCTCACCGTGCAGGGATCGACCGCGCTTGAGAATGACGAGCAGGATGATGAAGGCGATCGCACCGCTCACCATCGCGCCGCGCTGCAGCCAAAGATGGAGAAGCGGGTCGGCGCGATAATACCACAGCCACGACGGCAGTGCCGTCACCTGCATGTTCGGTCCGATCTGCTTCAGCCCGATCAGCGCCACCAATATCGCGCAAAGCGCGCATGCGAGCGCCGCTCCCAACAGAGCGCCGCCGACAAGCGCGACCTTAGTGAGAGGACTGGCTTGCGACAGCCGGGTCAAAATGCACCTCCTCGACTTCGAATTTTCCGTCTCGCTTGCGGGTCTGGACGACGACATCGACCAGCATGCGCAGCAGCCCGCGAATGTCGTCGCGCGCCAGATCGCGGCCGCCTTCGGATTCCTTGACGAGCAGGGTCAGCTGCTCGAACGCGCCCATCGCGGACCCAGCGTGGACCGTCGTGATCGAACCTGGGTGACCTGAGTTGACATTGCGCAGGTAGAAGAAGGCGGTGCCGTCACGCAGTTCCTGCAGCAGGATGCGATCGGGGCGCATGCGCAATGCGCTCTCGAGAAGCTGCTTGGGTCCGACCTTGGCCAGCCCCTGTCGCTCGCTCGAATAGACCATGTGGACGACATTGCGGTGGTCGACGACAAGCTCGCGTGTGTCCTCGATCGTCAGCAGACGCTCGTCGCGCGGGATGAGCTGGATCAGCGCCTTGGCAAAGGTGGTCTTCCCCGATCCGGTCGCGCCGCTCACCAGGATATTCTTGCGCGCCGCCACCGCGGTTCTGAAGAAAGCCGGCCAGTCGCCGGCGTCCCGCATCGCGACCATCTTCGCGTCGACGTCGGTCAGACCCCGCGCTGCGGCGCGCGTGCCGGCGAACAGGCCGGCCTGGGCAAGCTGGTCGACTGCAAGGTTCACCCGCGATGGCTTGCGGATGGTGAAGGAGGGCGATCCCGTTGGAGTGACCGAGGGGATCACGATCTGGCAGCGTTCGCCGCCGGGCAGGATCGTCGAGCAGATCGGCGTCTCGGCATTGATGTCCTGGCGCGTGAAGCTGGCCGCCGCGACAGCCAGCGTCGCCAGCCACTCGCTGTCGAGTTCGGCGACATCATGCCAATGCCAGCCGCGATGATCCTCGATGCCGACCTCACCCGGCCGGTTGATGACGAGCTCGGTCACCTCGGCAGGCTCCAGCAGCGGCATGATCGGATTGAGAAAATGCCGGAGGACCGCCGTGTCGCTCATTTCTCGCGCCGCAGCTCGAGATTGTAGACGTCCGCGAAATTGAAATCCTTGGCGACGAAGATGCCGACTTCCTCGCCCTGGTTCTTCTTGAGCACGGGTCGGATGTTGATGCTGTTCTGAAGGGCGATGCTCGCGCCTTCGCTCGGCGCCCGCGTGGTGTTGTTGAAATTATTGTTGCCATTGGCGACCGCCTGGCCGGCGATATAGGCGCCATCGTCGACCAGCGAGAGCAGGAGCGCGCTGCCGAACCGTGCCCAGAAGAAGGTATCGACCGAGCCTGCGATCCCGGCCCGGCCCAATGCGTCCGAACCTGGCGATGCGAGGTCGATGCGCACCCCTTGCGGTGTGACCGCGCGGGTCCACAGCACGAACAGGCGGTTCTGACCTTGCTGGATCCCGCCATGATATTCGCCGACGACCTTGGTGCCCTTTTCCATGAGGACGACGCGCCCATTCTCGGAATAGACATCGCGCGGGATAAGGCACGATGTGTAGCCGGGCTGGGCGGAATTCATCGCTGTCTGAAGAACGCACGGGATCAAGGTGCCGGCGGTGACGAGATAGTTGCGATTAGGCAGCATCGAGGCGCGTGCCTCGCCGATTGGCGAACTTTGCCGAAGCGCATCCAGTGCATTGGGCGCGCCGCGCTGTGGCTGGCCGTCGACATCCTCCCCGGGCGCCATAAGAGAACCCGGCCTGCCACTGCCAGTACCGTCCGGTGCCGACGTCGCGAGCCCCTGGGATCGCCCGCCATAGGCAATCAGTGTCGAGCGCCGGGCCTGTTCGGCGATGTTCTGACGATTGTTCTGCGCCGAAGGCGCAGGCGTAGCGCCAGGCTGCATCGCCGGCACGATCTGCCCGTCGGATCCGACCACCTGGCCATCCGGCCCGGGGTTGAGGACCGGCGCATTGGGATCGGACTGCGGGGCGCCAAGAGGCTTGGGTCGCGCCGCGACCGCGTCATAGGCGACAGTTTCGCGTGCCGACAGGTCCGTGCGCTTGGCGGTGGCTTCGGGCTTCGCCATCAGGTTGGCCGCCGGTTTCCCGCTCGGGCCTGAATTGACCCACAAGATACCGAGCACCATCGCGGTGCCGGCGAAGATTAGCGCGGTGTTGCGCTTCGCCGGCGTCATGCCGCCGATGGGATCGATACCCCGGTCGCGCAGGATCTCGTCGCGCTCGGGCGTAGGATCTCCAGTGATCGGGCGGCGATCGTCCGACGCGGTTTCGTCCATCGCGCTCACTCCTTCGGGTCCTGTACGGTGCGGTCGACATGCGACGATGCCGTGTTGGTGCCGGCGTCGAGACCATAGGGTGTCGGCGCCTGGTTATAGATGCACAGCACCTCGCGATTGCGCCGCAGCCGGAGCTGGGTCGCCACGAGGTGAACGACCACGAATTCATCGCGGACGTCGAACGGGACGAGCGTTTCCGACCCATCCGGGCGCACCATGTAGATGGCGGGAATTTCATGATTGCCCGGGAAGCGGAGCACCGTGAACTTGCCGTTGTCCGAGATCTCGGAGGGCTGCAGCGCGCTTGAGCCCTGGACCTTGTAGTTGAGATTGCGCGGACCTTCGATGACGCCGTGGTCGAGTGCGCCGCGCACTGCGCTTGCCTGCATCGCAGCGACGCGCTGGGCTTCCTGCGCGGCTTGCATCCGGGCTGCGCGTTCCGCCTCATCGCGGGGATAGCGGAAGCGCACCTGGAAGAAGGCATCCGAACTTGCGCTGCTGATCGCGCCGCGCCGGGTGGTCAGCTCGAACGCATAGTTGCGCAGTTCTCCGCCGTGGTTGGTGGTGACGATGAGGTTGGTGGGGCCAGCGCGCTCGCGCGGCTTGAGAAAGAGGATATGTCCGGCAACGGCCACTTCCCATGACACGGTGTCGCCAAGGGCCACATGCTCGATCGTCTCGCCGTCGCCGAGCACGATCTGGGTCGCCGTGCGGAAGGTGCCGACAATCCGGTAGACCTGCGTCTCCTGATAATCGACGAATTTGACCCGCGGGTCGGCCGGTCCGCCGCGAGGTGTGTCCTCGGCCAGAGCGGGCTGGGCACCGAGGAGGCACATTGCTGCAAGGGTCAGGAGCCGCTTCACCGGACCACCTCCGGATCGGCTCGATAATTCTCGACCTGGAAGCCGAGCGGATTGCGATAGCGATCGCCCTCCGCCATCGGGGCATTGGTGTAGCGAAAGGTGATGGTCGCGATCCAGTCGCTGTTCTGGATGTTCGTGTCGGTCTGGACCGTGCGGGTGAACCGGACATTGGCGACGCGGTCGTTGATGAAGCTGATGTTGCGAACACGGGCCTGGACCGTCGCTCCCTTGCCCCATGTCACCTGCGGACTCGACGGGTTGTCGTCGTTGAAAAACCGGCCCCAGCGCTGCTGTTCACCCGGCTCGGACAGGATCGCCACCGCCCGGAAATTCTCTTCGGCCGCCGCCGGCAGCCAGCTCTCGCGTGCCCGGACATATTGTGCGAGGAAGAATTTAGTGACGGCTTCGTCGTAGCGCATCGGCTGCTGGGTGAGGGCCGTCTGCACATCGACCGCGCCCGTCGTCTGGTTGACCCGGATGATATAGGGCATGACCGTCTTGAGCGGCGCGAGGCCTGCCAGCGCCAGTGCCTCGGCCGTGCATGCCAGCAATGCGAGGACGGCGACGCCCCAGGCGATCCGTTCCGAGCGCAGCGACTTGCGCTGACGATCCTGGTCCCATGAGCGTGCATGGCCGAAATAGAGTTCGGCGTCGCTTGCTGGCACGCCCTCGCTTTGACGCCGCATGATCAACAGCTCCCATAAGTGGTGGTCTGATCTCGCGACGAAATCTTGTCGGGCGGCGGCGCGGAGGCTGGGACCGGCGGTGGCGGCGATCCACCGGCCGGCGGTTTGACCTGCGGCACCGGGGGCGGGGCAGGGGGCGCGACGACCGCTGGGACAGGCGAGCCGGGCAGCACGCTGCCGTAGACATTGGCGTCGCGTAGATGCCTGCCGTTGCAGATTGGCAGCTTCTTGGGTCCCGACGCGCCATGTGTGGCCATCGGTGCGACAGCGGCGAGGAGCGCGACGCCCTGGAGGATGCGTGTCGTCAGCGGTTTGGACATTGGCGTATTCCTCATGATCATCATGCGCGGCTCACCGTGCCGCCGCGTTGCGCGGCACGTTCGAGATTGCGGCTGTTTCGGGAGATTCGGCGCTGCTGGAAGGGCGCGGCCATGGTGCTCCACGCCGAACCCGCGAATGCGCCGACACCTGCGGCCGCGCCGCCGGCTATGCCGGTCGCGATCGACGGCGCCTGGAAAAAGAAGATCGTGCCGAGGAAGATATAGACGGCGAACATGATTGCGCCGAGTGCCGCATCGGCCACACCTTCTGAGGAGGTTATGGCGAGTGCGCCGAGATCGGTAATCAGCGCCGTAATTGCGATGATCACTGCCATCAGAACGATGTAGTTAAAAGCCTGCCCCAGCCATCCATGGAAGAAGCGGCGTGTTGTTTCGAATAGAGATAGGGCGATAAATATCGGCCCAAGCGCAACGATGATCGCAAGCGCAACCTTGGCGAATACGGTGATGGAAAACCCAATCGCAGCCGATAGACCGGCCAAAGCCTTCAGGCCTAGACTTAGGGTATAGAGTACAAGTTTATATGGATTAATGTCACTGTATGTCGCGGCTTCGGTCTCAATCCGCGCAATGATCGCATCAGCCTGACCATAATAATCATCAAAGACGTTTCCGACACTGGTCACTGTACGCCCCGCGAGGGCTTGCGAAATAGCGTCGGGCATCCCGTGGAAGAGGGGGTTTGTAATCCATTCCGAATACGCCACGGTCGTGGCCGCGAGGTATAGCAGGCAGAGCTTCACCATTCGGTAGAAGAGTTCGCCCCATGGCTCGCTCACGATCCCGCGCATGACCATGTAGCCGAACAGGGCGATATAGATGACTAGCCCGAGCGCCAGCGGGCCGCGCACGACCTCGATGACGTTGGTCAGGCGCTCGTTGAGGAACAGATCGAGCTTGCCGTCGATGCTAACATAGAGCGTCGTGAAGAGACCGTCCTCCATTACCGAACGTCCGATTTTCCTGGACGAGGCGATAGCGAACGTAGCTTCAAGTCCAAGGTTCTCACGCTTTGAGCGTTCGAGCACTCCTGAGGGTCGGGATGGGTCCCATCTGCGCAACTTTTCAGCACTTCGGCGAGTTCTTCAGGATGCGACTTCAAATATTCCTTTCCCCTTGGAGGCTGCTGGCACGCGAGGAGCAGCATAGGCAGCGACAAGACTACCAAGACGGATGCAAGGGGCTTCATGGCTTGAGGCTCCCGAGCTTTGACGCCAGAATTCTTTCGCTTTCCTGTTGCGACCGAATGTCTTGTTCGGCTCGCTGTCGCATCGCTAGCGCTTGAAGCTGGGACTGTCAGGATTTCCGTGTGTGGCCGGGCATAATGGGCAACAAGGAGTCCCACTATGTCACGACGCAAAGAACCTGCCATACCGAATGAGCTTCTCGATCAGCTTTTGGCGGGCGGCGCTGCCA
>NZ_NOIW01000134.1:0-12433 GCF_002708645.1 Sphingobium sp. IP1 | reverse complement strand
GGATCAGCCCGCGTTCGAGGTCGGCCCCGGCCCCGGCGGCCTGACCCGCGCGATCCTGCGCGCCGGCGGCAAGCTGGCCGGTGATGACCTTCATGCCGGGCTTCAGGTCGCCGCCGGTGATGACGGTGCGCGATCCGTCGCTGGCGCCGACGGTCACCTGGATCGCCTTGGGATCGCCCTTTTCGTCGAGGACATAGAGGGTCTGGCTGCTGCCCGCGCCGAAATTGACCTGGCGGTTGGCGCCGCTGCGGCGCATGCGGCCGGGGCCGGGCAGGACGCTGGTGATGCCGCCGCCCGATCCGGCGCCGCTGCTGGGCTTGAAGCGGAGCGCGCTGTTGGGGACGAGCAGCACGTCATGCAGTTCCTGGGTCACGATGTCGGCTGTCGCGGTCATGCCCGGACGCAGGGTTTCGTCCGCATTGTCGACCGACAGCACAGCGGTATAGGCGACGACCGTGCCGGTCGAGCTGCTGGTCGTGCTGGTCGAGGACGAGGAGGACGAGCTGCTGCTGGAGCTGTTCGACCCGACATTCACCCGCGTGACCTTTGCCGGGAAGGTGCGGCCGGGGAAGGCGTCGACGGCGAAATTGGCGGTCTGGCCTTCCTTGACCTGGCCGACATCGGCTTCGTCCACCGACACCTCGACCTCCATCTTGGTGAGATCCTCGGCGATGGTGAACAGCACCGGCGCGTTGAGCGAGGCGGCGACGGTCTGGCCGGGCTCAATGTCGCGCGACAGCACCACGCCGGTGACCGGCGAGACGATCTGGGCGATCGACAGGTTGGTCTGGGCGGTTGACAGCTGGGCGCGCGAGACATTCACCTGTGCCTGGGCGGAACGGAGGTTGGCGAGCGCGCCATTATAGTCGGCGCGGGCCGAATCCAGTTCGGTCTTGGCCGGCACCTTGCCACCGGAAAGCTGATAGACGTTGAGCTGGCGATCCAGCGTCGCCTTGGCCAGCGCGACCTGCGCCTGCGCCTGGGCGACGCCGGCCTGGGAGGAGGCGACCTGGGCCTGCGTCTGGTTGATCGTGTCGACCAGACGGCGGGTGTCGAGTTCGGCGAGCTTCTGCCCCTTGGTCACGCGATCATTGACGTCGACATAGACGGCGGTGATCTTGCCCGACTGTTCGGACCCCACATCGACCTGGTTGATCGGCTTCAGATTGCCGGTGGCCGACACGCTGACCGTCAGGTCGCCCTGGCGCGCCTCGCGGGTGGCATAATTGGGCTTGTCGTCGCCGGCAAAGCAGCGGGCGACAAGCAGGACGAGGATCAGCAGCACGACGCCGATGGCGCCGCGGATCAGCCATTTGCGATGCGGCTTTTCCGGCTTGGCGCCCAGAAAGTCGTTGAGATCCTGGTCGGGGCTGGCGTCATTGCTCATGGGGGCGGTTATCCATATTCTGCCAGCCGCCACCCAGCGCATTATAGAGCTGGGCGATGGCCAGGATCTCGTCCGATTGGGCGCTGGCAAGGCTGTTGCGGGCGTTCAGCAACGTGGTTTCGCTGCTGGACAGGGTCTGGAAGTCGATCAGGCCGGATTGATACTGGCTGCGCGCCAGGATCGCGGCATTGTTCGACGCTTCATAGGCGGTGGCGAACTCGATCTTGCGCTGGCGGGCACTGTCGAGCGAGGCCATGCCATTTTCGACATCCTCCAGCGCGCCGAGGACGCTCTGCTTGTAGGCGGCGAAGGCGCCGTCGGTCGCCGCCTTCTGCGCGCGGACCTGCGAGGCGAGGCGGCCACCATCGAAGATGGTCTGGGCGACATTGGCAAAGACGCCGCCGGTGATGAGGTCGAACAGATCCTTGAAGGCGTTCGACGTGGTGCCGATGTTGCCGCTGATGCCGAGCGAGGGATAGAGCTGCGCCTGGGCGACGCCGATCCGCGCGGTGGCGGCGGCCAGCGCCCGTTCGGCCGAGCGCACATCGGGCCGCTGGCGCAGCGTGTCGGCCGGAATGCCGGTGGCGATGTCGGTTGCGGCGGTGGGGATCGGCGCCGGCGTTTCGAGCGCGCGGGTCGCGTCGCCCGGCGCCTGGCCGGTCAGCACGGCAATGCGGTTGAGGCTGCCCTTCAGGCTGGCTTCGAGCTGGGGGATGGTGGCGCTGGTCTGGGCGAGTTGGGCCCTGGCCTGCTGCTCGTCGAGCGAGGAGACGAGCCCGGCCTGCAACCGCCAGCGGGCGATGTCGTAATTGTCCTGCTGCACCTTCTGCGTCTCGCGGGCGATGCGCAGCTGTTCCTGTGATGCGCGGGCCTGGACATAGTTGGTGACCAGTTCGGAAATGATGGTCATCCGCACATTGGCGAGGTCATAGCCGGACGCGGCAAGATCGGCCCGCGCGGCTTCGGCCGAGCGCGACAATTCGCCGAACAGGTCGATCTGCCAGCTGGCATTGGCGCCGGCCGAATAGCTGCTGGACCAGTTGCTGGCGCCGGTGGAGATGACGTTGCCGCTGTCGTCGACACGGGTGCCGCCGGCCTGGCTGCGGTAATTCTTGCCGCCGCTGGCCGATCCGCTTACCTGCGGCAGGAAGGACGCATTGGCCTGGCGCAGAGATTCCCGCGCCTGCCGCAGCCGTGCCTGCGCCTGGACGATGTCCAGGTTGCCGGCGATCGCCTGATCGATCAGGCCGGTCAGCGTCGGATCGTTGAGCCGCGTCCACCAGGTGGCGAGGGTGGCGTCGTCCAGCGCGGTGCCGCTGCCCTGGCTATAGCCGGCGGGCACGCCCAGCGCGGCGGATTGCGGCGCGTGATAGTTCGGTCCCGCCGCGCAGGCGGACAGGGCAAGCACCGATCCCGTGAGCCATGCAATGCGATATCGCACCTTTTCCTTGCACTCCGTCGTCGTTAAAGGGGCCAGCAATATTCCCCCGGAGAGACAGGGGGCAGGTATGTCAGGTCGTTACGTGCCGAAAAGCAATGTACGCCTCAATGCCATATATGTCTCAAAGTGTAACGTGCGTGAATTCCCGTGTTTTTCTCCGGAAAGACACCAGTAGATCAGAGGATGGAAGATGAGGGCATTTCTTTTCCCGGGCCAGGGTAGCCAGTCGGTCGGCATGGGCAAGGCGCTGGCCGAGGCAAGCCCGGCGGCGAAGGAACTGTTCCAGGAAGTCGATGACGCCCTGTCGCAGCATCTGTTCCGGATCATGGTGGAAGGCCCCGAGAGCGACCTGACCCTGACCGAGAACGCCCAGCCGGCGATCATGGCCAATGCGCTCGCCACGCTGCGCGTGATGCAGAAGGAAGGCGGCTTCAGCCTGGCCGACAAGGGCGATTATGTCGCCGGCCACAGCCTTGGTGAATATAGCGCGCTCTGCGCGGTCGAGGCGTTCGACCTTGGCACCACCGCCCGCCTGCTCAAGCTGCGCGGTCAGGCGATGCAGGCCGCCGTGCCGGTGGGCGAGGGCGCGATGGCGGCGCTGCTGGGTACCGACATCGAAAAGGCGCAGGCGCTGGCCGATGCGGCGGCGCAGGGCGAAGTCTGCACCGTCGCCAACGACAATGATCCCAGCCAGGTCGTCATTTCCGGCCACATGGGCGCGATCGAGCGTGCCGTTGCGCTGGTCAAGGATTATGGCATCAAGCGCGGCGTGCTGCTGCCGGTGTCGGCGCCCTTCCACTGCCCGCTGATGCAGCCGGCTGCCGATGCGATGGCGGAAGCGCTCGCCAAGGCGACGATCAACGCGCCGCTGCTGCCGGTCTATGCCAATGTGCTGGCTGCGCCGATCAGTGATCCGGCCGACATTCGCGAGCGTCTGGTCGAGCAGGTCACCGGCCGCGTCCGCTGGCGCGAGTCGATCGGCGCGATGTGGGACGCGGGCGTCACCGATTTCGTCGAACTGGGCGGCAAGGTGCTGGGCCCGATGGTCAAGCGCATCGCCCCCGACGCCACCGTGCGCAGCGTGGTGACGATGGACGATATCGAGGCCGTGCTGGGCGCGCTGTGAGCGAGAGCCCGGTCCTTAGCCCCCCCGTTCTAACCCAGCGTGACGGGGCCGTCCTGACGGTCACGCTCAACCTGCCCGACCGGCGCAACCCCATCTCCGATCCGGCGATGGTGGATGCGCTGTGCGATGTGATCGAAGCGGCGGACCGGGATGCCAGCATCCATGTCGCGATCCTGACCGGGGCGGGCAGTGCCTTCTCCTCGGGCGGCGATCTCAACGCGATGCGGCCGGATGCCGGCGGGCTGCGCGCCAGCCTGCCGGCGCAGACGCGGCGCAATTATCGCGCGGGCATCCAGCGCCTGCCTCTGCTGTTCCAGGCGATCGAGCTGCCGGTGATCGCGGCGGTCAATGGCCCTGCGATCGGCGCGGGGCTGGACCTGGCCTGCATGTGCGACCTGCGCATCGCGGGGCAAGGCGCGCGCTTTGCCGAAAGCTTCGTGAAGCTTGGCCTCGTCTCCGGTGATGGCGGGGCCTGGTTGCTGCCGCGCATCATCGGCTTTTCGAAGGCGTCGCAACTCTCGCTGACCGGCGAGACGATCGACGCGGGCGAGGCACTGCGGATCGGGCTGGTCGGCGATGTGGTGCCCAACGCGGACCTTATGACGGTGGCGCGGGCGCAGGCTGATGCGATCGTCGCCAATCCGCCGCACGCGACGCGGATGACCAAACGGTTGCTGCGTGCGGCGCAGACGGCCGAACTTTCGCAAATTTTGGAAATGGCGGGCGCCATGCAGGCGCTGGCCCACGCGACCGCGGATCATGACGAGGCGATCACCGCCTTCTTCGACCGCCGGCCGCCACACTTCAAGGGAGACTGAAAGCCTGTCATAGGCTGGTGACTGGACAATTGTTCGCGCGGAGACGCGGAGACGCGGAGGGCTTTTGGTCGATATAGATCGTGTCAGTGGCGACGTTTTGAACCTGGCCCTCCGCATGCATCGCGAGTTGGGGCCGGGGCTTCTCGAGAGCGTCTACGAGATGATCCTCGCCGCCAAGCTGGTCGAGATCGGCTATGCTGTCGAACGGCAGAAGTCCGTCGATATCGATTATGAAGGGCTGCATTTTGCCGCTGCATTCCGTATCGACCTGCTGGTTGCCGACTGTCTTCTGGTCGAGATCAAATCCACCGAGCGGCTGAATCCCGCCCATGCCAAGCAATTGCTGACCTATCTTCGCCTGACCAACCAGCCCGTAGGGCTGCTCATCAATTTCGGCGGCGCCACGCTCAAGGAAGGGGTGAAGCGCATAGTCAACGACTATGCCCCCTCCGCGTCTCCGCGCCTCCGCGTGAACCGAATGGAATAAGGAGACTAGAATGTTCGATCTGACGGGAATGACCGCGCTGGTTACCGGCGCTTCAGGGGGCATTGGTTCCTCCATCGCCAAGGCGCTGGCCGCGCAGGGCGCCACGCTGGCGCTGTCGGGCAGCAATGAGGAAAAGCTCAAGGCCTTTGCGGCTGAACTGGGCGGCGACCACAAGACCTTGGTCTGCAACCTGTCTGATCCGGCCGCTGTCGACGCGCTGGTACCGCAGGCGGTGGAAGCGCTGGGCGGCAAGATCGACATCCTGGTCAACAATGCCGGCATCACCCGCGACAATTTGATCCTGCGCATGAAGGACGAGGAATGGTCGCAGGTGATCGCGGTCAATCTGGAAGCCGCCTTCCGCCTGTGCCGCGCCGCCGCCAAGCCGATGATGAAGGCGCGCTTTGGCCGCATCATCTCGATCACCTCGGTCGTGGGCGTCACCGGCAATCCGGGCCAGTCCAACTATTGCGCGTCGAAGGCCGGCATCATCGGCATGTCGAAGTCGCTGGGCCAGGAACTGGCGAGCCGCGGCATAACCGTGAACTGCGTGGCCCCCGGCTTCATCCGGTCGGCCATGACCGATGCGCTGAACGATGCGCAGAAGGGCACGATCCTGGCCAAGATCCCCGCTGGCGATCTGGGCGATGGCGACGATATCGGCGCAGCAGTCGCCTATCTGGCGAGCAAGGAAGCAGGCTATGTCAACGGCCAGACCCTGCACGTCAACGGCGGCATGGCGATGATCTGATCGATCGCCCGGTCAGGCGATCTTCGTCCGGCCGGGCAGGTTATAAGCGAGCGCGCCGTCCAGCAGGATGGCGCGTCGCATCGCCAGCGCCAGCACCGCGATCGCGGCGATCAGGTTGACCGGCACATGGGTCCATTCCGACACGGCCCGGCCGAACAAAGGCGCCATCCAGGCATAGGCCAGCCAGCTTCGTTCCCAGCCAAGCACGCCGCGCTTGCCCATGTCGGCGGCGACGAAGGCGATCGCCATCCCCAGCAGCACATAGTCATAATCGAGCACATAGGGTGTGCAGAGCAGGGCGGCGCTGAGCGCAGCGGCGCCCCGCACTTCCATCGTCCCACGGCGGGCGACCAGCGCGGCGATGCCGATGACGATGGCTGTCACCAGGCCCTGCACCACATAGGCGGCTGGAATGCTGCCGCCCCATTGGCGAATGGCGGCAAAGGGGCTTTGGATCTTTTCCCAGCCGGTGGCACCATTTTCGATGATGATATGCTGCGTCAGGGGCAGAGAATCGATGAACGCCTGCCACACCGGCCAGCCCCAGATCAGCAATGTCAGCAGGCACAGGCCCGCCGAGGTCAGGCCCGCAGCCAGGAAGGCGCGGACATTGCCGCGCGCGATGATCAGCACCGGGATCAGCACCGCAAATTGCGGTTTGTAGACCAATGCGCCCAGCAGCATGCCGGCGATCCAGGGACGTCGGTCGAGCAGGGCCATGCCGCCGCCCAGCAGGCCGGCGGTCATGAACGCATTCTGGCCATGGCCCAGGCACACCATCACAACCGGCGCACCGAGCGCGATGAGCAGCGCGTCGCGCTGACCCGGCAGGACATGGCGGACGACCATCAGCGCGCCGGCCAGCGTCAGTCCCTGCCACAGCAGCAGGGCAGGGGTGTAGGGGATTTGCGCCAGCAGCGTTGCCAGGATCAGGAAGGGCGGGGGATAGTGCCAGCCATAGAAAGGGATGGCGGGATCATGATGGATCGCCTTCTGCACTTCATGATGGGCGGGCCAGTTCCATGCCTGGGCGGCCTGGCCATGGTCGGCCATCCAGCCCGCAGTCCAGACGTTTGAAAAGTCGGTGCCAAGCGGTCGGCCAAGCGAATCTACCGTGCCATGGGCCGTCGCGAACAGGTAGGCGAGGCCGATCAGCGTTGCTGCCAGCATCAGCCAGGCGGTCATTCTTGCCCGTTCCGGGGTGATGAACTGGTCGGGGCACAGGCGGCTTATCATGGCAATTTGCTGGCACAAGCGGCTGAAATTTTGGTAAACAACCCGTTGTTTCCGGGTTTTTTCCGGCTTTTTATTGCCGAAACGCACCTGTCACTCCATCTAGGGGCTTGGCGGGCTTCCCTCTTGCCTCTATCGGGGCTTGGCACTAGGGCAATGCCTTAACGGTTATTCAGAACCACCAACGATACCCAGTAAGAAGGACCACTCATGAGTGAGACCGCGGATCGCGTAAAGAAAATCGTCGTCGAGCATCTGGGCGTCGAAGCCGAGAAGGTGACCGAGGACGCCAGCTTCATCGACGATCTGGGCGCAGACAGCCTGGACATCGTTGAACTGGTGATGGCGTTCGAAGAAGAATTCGGCGTCGAAATCCCGGACGATGCGGCTGAGAAGATCGCCACCGTCAAGGACGCGATCGACTATATCGACAGCAAGGCCTAAGGGCTTCGCGGCCTGCCCCCCGTGGCGGGCCGCCCTCCTTGCACAAGGATTGGCTCCTCCTGTCCGGTGATCCCGGAGCTTGGGGAGCCTTTTCGTATCTGGCCTGCCGTTCACAAGTGCGTGTGGAACGCCTAGATGAGCGGCACGGAACCAAAAATTGGAATTTCGGAGCAAGCATATGCGTCGCGTCGTCGTAACCGGCCTTGGCATGGTAAGCCCGCTTGGCGGGGATGTCGAAACCACCTGGAAGAACATCATCGCGTCGAAATCCGGCGCGGCGACGATCACCCGCTTCGATGCCACCGATTACAAGTGCCGCATCGCCTGCGAAGTGAAGCCGGCGGATCATGAATATGGCTATGACGCCTCGCTGGACGTCGACCACAAGATCCAGCGCCAGGTTGATCCGTTCATCGTCTACGGCATTTCCGCCGCCAGCCAGGCGCTGCGCGACGCGGGCCTGGACAATATGTCGGAAGAAGAGCGCCTGCGCGCCGGCTGCTCGATCGGTTCGGGCATCGGTGGCCTGCCGGGCATCGAAAGCGAATCGCTGGTGCTGGCCAACAAGGGCCCCAACCGCGTTTCGCCGCACTTCGTCCATGGCCGCCTGATCAATCTGATCTCGGGCCAGGTCTCGATCAAATACGGCCTGATGGGTCCGAACCATGCCGTCGTCACCGCCTGTTCGACCGGCGCCCACTCGATCGGCGACGCTGCGCGCATGATCGCGATGGACGATGCCGACGTGATGCTGGCGGGCGGCGCGGAAAGCGCGATCTGCCCGATCGGCATTGCCGGCTTCGCCCAGGCGCGTGCGCTCTCGACCGGCTTCAACGACACGCCGGAAAAGGCGTCGCGTCCCTATGACGTCAATCGTGACGGCTTCGTCATGGGCGAAGGCGCGGGCGTGGTCGTGCTGGAAGAATATGAGCGGGCCAAGGCGCGCGGCGCGAAAATCTATGCCGAAGTCATTGGCTATGGCCTGACCGGCGACGCCTATCATGTCACCGCGCCGCACCCGGAAGGCAATGGCGGTTTCCGTTCGATGCAGATGGCGCTCAAGCGTTCGGGCCTCAGCCTGGAAGATATCGACTATGTGAACGCGCATGGCACGTCGACCCCGCTGGGCGACGAGCTGGAGCTGGGCGCGGTCAAGCGTCTGTTCGGCGATCATCTGGGCAGCATGTCGATGTCGTCGACCAAGTCGGCGATCGGCCATCTGCTGGGCGGCGCGGGCGCGGTGGAGAGCATCTTCTGCATCCTCGCCATGCGCGACCAGATCGTGCCGCCGACGCTCAACCTCGACGAGCCGAGCGAAAGCTGCAAGGGCGTGGACCTGGTCCCGCACGTCGCCAAGGAGCGCAAGGTGCGCGCGGTGCTGAACAACTCGTTCGGCTTCGGCGGCACCAACGCCTCGCTCATCATGAAGGCGATCTGATACGCCTGATCCTCCCCTGAAAAGGGGAGGATCATGTAAGCCATAGCCGGTTGGGCATTATTTGGGTCGGGCAGTTGGGATGATGGCAAGACGATCCGGCGCAAATCCGGTGCGGCGACTGGGCTGCATCATCCTTCTGATCGGCCTGGCCGTTGTCGCCTTTGTCGGTTTCCGCTTCGTCCATGGCTGGACCGAGACGGGGCCGGCCACCCAGGATATCAGCATCGTCGTGCCGGAGGGATCGACCCTGTCCGATGCCGCGGTGCTGCTGAAATCGGCCGGCGCGGTGCGTTCGGCCGATGCCTTCCTGACCCGCGCCAAGGTCTTTGGCGGCGCCAAGCCGATCAAGGCCGGCGAGTTCGTGGTGCCCAAAGGCGCCAGCAACCGCGAAATCCTGTCCATCCTGCAGGGCGGCAAGACGCTGACCCGGCTGGTCACCATCCCCGAAGGCATGCCGTCGATCCTGGTGCAGGAAAGGCTGATGGCCAATGACGAGCTGACCGGCGATGTCGCGGTGCCAGAAGAGGGCAGCGTGCTGCCAGACAGCTATGCCTTCGACAAGGGCGAGCCGCGCGCCGCCGTGCTGAAGCGGATGCAGGTGGCGATGGACAAGGCGCTGGCGAAGCTCTGGGCCGAACGCGCGCCCAATACGATCGCCAAGTCGCCCCAGGAGGCGATCATCCTCGCCTCAATCGTCGAGAAGGAAACCGCGATTGCCAAGGAGCGGCCGATGGTCGCCGGCGTCTACAGCAATCGCCTGCGCAAGAACATGATGCTGCAGGCCGACCCGACGATCATCTATCCGATCACCAAAGGCAAGCCGCTCGGCCGCCGGATCAAGAAGTCCGAGATCGCCGACGTCAATGACTACAATACCTATGCGATGACCGGCCTGCCCAAGGGGCCGATCGCCAATCCGGGCCGACTGTCGATCCTGGCGGTGCTGCACCCGGCGGAGACGAATGCGCTCTATTTCGTTGCGGACGGGAAGGGCGGCCATATCTTCGCCGACACCTATCAGCAGCATAATGAGAATGTGCGCAAATGGTTCGAGATCCGCCGCGCGCGGGGCGAGCTGTAAAGCGCGGCTTGGCCGATATATAGCCGGGCTTGCCACATCGTCCGGCGCGCGCTAGGGATAGTGCAGCATCAAGAGTTGGGGCGACGCCCAACGCCAACCTGCCGTTCCGGGCAAGGTGGCACTCCCGATCCGGGAGGATGTGGCCGATCCGGCAACAAAGCGGACCTCAGCCACCGATCGTCGCCCCGCCAGGAAGGACTGACGAGACGTGCCGATCAAGATTGCCGACGACCTGCCCGCCCGCCGCACGCTGGAAGCCGAGGGCGTTGCCGTGATGGGCGAGGCGGACGCGGTGCGGCAGGATATCCGCCCGCTGCGGATCGCGCTGCTGAACCTGATGCCCAACAAGATCGATACCGAGACGCAGCTTGCCCGGCTGCTCGGCGCCTCGCCGTTGCAGGTGGAGCTGACGCTGGTGCGGATCAGCGACCATGTGTCGCGCAACACCTCGGCCGATCATATGCAGTCCTTCTACCGCGCCTGGACCGATGTGCGCGACGAGCGGTTCGACGGCTTCCTGATCACCGGCGCGCCGGTCGAGCATCTGCCGTTCGAGGAGGTGAGCTACTGGCAGGAACTGCGCGCCATCTTCGACTGGACCCAGACCCATGTGCATCGTTCGCTCAGCATCTGCTGGGCGGCGCAGGCGGCGCTCCATCATTTCCACGGGGTCGAGAAGCACGCGCTGGAGCGCAAGGCGTTCGGCGTGTTCCGCCATCGCAACCATGCTCCGGCCTCGCCCTATCTGCGCGGCTTTTCGGACGATTTTTCGATCCCCGTGTCGCGCTGGTCGGAAGTGCGGCGGGAATCGCTGCCGGTCGATCGCGGGCTGCAACTGCTGGCGGATAGCGCGGAGACCGGGCCCTGCCTGGTCCATGATCCGCGCCATGGCTTCCTGCACATGTTCAACCATGTCGAATATGACACGCGCACGCTGGGCGACGAATATGCGCGCGACGGCGGCCGCCAGATGCCGGCCCATTATTTCCCCGACGACGACCCGACCCGGCCGCCGGAAAATCGCTGGCGCAGCCATGCCCATCTGTTGTTCGGCAACTGGATCAACGACCTCTACCAGACCGCGCCGTTCGACGTGGACATGATCGGCCAGGAGATATTGCAGAGCGCGGCCTGATCGGCGCCGATCAGCGCAGCAGGCCCTTGGCCGCCTGATTGCGGGCGTAGAGCCACTGGCCGATGCCGATCAGGACGATGACGGCCGGAAAGATCGCCGCGCCCGCGCCCTTCACCGCCAGCAGGTCGGTGCCGAGGAACGTGTGTCCGAACTGGACGATCACCGCGAGCAGCGACAGCAGGAACAGCGGCACCGCGACGCGGCGGCGCAGCAGCAGGGCGATCGCGCCCAGCGTGCCGGCGCCCACCGCCAACGCATAGACGGCCCAGGCCCAGCCGGGCATCTGGGCGAAGGCGCGGGCGGTGTCGGGATCGGTTCTGGCGAGTTCGCCAAGATCGGCGCCATATTGCATGACGAAGGCGGCGACGCCCATCAGGTTCCATAGCAGCAGGATGACGGCGATGATGACGAAGGATGCCGGTGCGCGCATGATGCTTCCCCTCCTGGTCCGCGCCTGCTTGCCGGGCGCGGCATCTGTCATCATATAGCCTGTCCCGGCCGGGCGAAAGTCCGCCATCGCGTTGCAGGGAGGCGGTCCTGGCTGATCCGATCATCGTCACCGCGCTGCTGGGCGCTGCCGATTTCGCCTGGGCGGATGGCTTGCGCCGCGCCCATTTCCCGCCCGAACGCAATCAGGTGCCGGCGCATGTCACCCTGTTCCATCATCTGCCGCCTTCGCTGCTGCCCGAACTCAGGACGCGGATGAAGCAGATATGCGCCGGCCCGGCGCCACGGGCGCGGCTGGGCGATGTGCTGCTATTGGGGCAGGGGGTCGCCTATCGCATCGACAGTCCCGATCTGGCGGCGTTGCGTGGCGAATTGGCGGACGCCTTCACTGGCCTGCTGACGCCGCAGGACCAGGCCGGCTTTCGCCCGCATCTGACCGTGCAGAACAAGGTGGAGCCCAGGGTCGCGCGGGCGCTGGCCGACCGATTGCGCGCCGATTTCCATCCCCGCCCGATCGCAATCGCAGGCCTGGCCGCCTGGCACTATCGCGGCGGACCATGGGAACTGGCAAGCGAGACCCGGTTTCGCGGGTAGCGACGGCAGAATGGGGGCGATAGATAGCCCCTCCCTTTCAGGGAGGGGGTG
>NZ_NOIW01000133.1:0-12482 GCF_002708645.1 Sphingobium sp. IP1 | reverse complement strand
CATCCGCGACGCCCAGGGCAAGCCGACCGCGAGCGTCTTCTACACCGCCTATACCGCGCCGGGTAAGCATCGACCGCTGACCTTTTTCTACAATGGCGGTCCCGGCTCGGCCTCGTTGTGGCTGCGCATGGGCAGCTTTGCGCCCGACCATGTGCGCACGGGCAATCCCGAAGCGGTCGCGCCCGCGCCCTTCGATGTCGGCCCCAATCCCGACAGCCTGATCGGCAGCACCGACATGGTGTTCCTGGACGCGGTGGGATCGGGCTATTCGCGGCCGCTGGGCGACGCCAAGGGCGCAGATTTCTATGGCGTCGACCAGGATGTCGATGCCTTTGCCAAGGCGATCCTGCGCTACACCACCAAGAATGGCCGCTGGGGCGACCCCAAATATATTTTCGGCGAAAGCTATGGCACCACCCGATCGGGGGCGCTGGCCTATCAACTGGAAGATCGCGGCATGGCGCTTAACGGCGTCATCCTGCTGTCGTCGATCATGAATTATGGCATCCGCCAGTCGGGCTTCGACACCATCCATATCGGCTATCTGCCCAGCTATGCGGCGACCGCCTGGTATCATAACCGCGTCCCCGGCGGCCGCCCGGCCAGCCTGGAAGCCTTTATCGAGGAAGCGCGTCAGTTCGCCAACGGCCCCTATGCCGCCGCGCTGCTGAAGGGGCAGGACATCAGCGCCCAGGAAGAGGACGCCGTCGCCCAGCAGATGAGCCGCTTCACCGGCCTGTCGGTGGATTATCTCAAGCGCGCCAATCTGCGCGTCAGCCTCAGCCGCTTCCGCAAGGAATTGCTGCGCGACGGGCGCGAGACGCTGGGCCGGTTCGATAGCCGCTACAAGGGGATCGACGAGGATGCGGCGGGCGAGGATCCCGAATATGATCCGTCCGATACCGCGATCAGCGGCCTCTATGTCGGCAGCTTCCTCGATCAGCTGACCAACAAGCTCGGCTATCAGACCGACCTCAGCTATCGGCTGAGCGCGCGGGAAGGCGGCGCCTTCAACTGGGACTGGAGCCATGAGCCACCGTCCGGCCGCAAGCAGAATGTCGCCGACGTCACCGCCGACCTCAGCACCGCGATGCGCATCAACCCGCATCTGCGCGTGCTGTCGCTCAATGGCTATTATGACATGGCGACGCCCTTCTTCTCGACCGAGCGCGACCTCAAGCACATGATGCTGGAGCCGGCGCTGCGGCCGAACCTGCAGTTCAAATATTATCCGGCGGGCCACATGGTCTATCTGAACCCGGAAGCGCTGCACCAGATGCGGCTGGATATGGAACGCTACTACGCCGAGGGCGCGCGCTGATCTGATTTCCCGTCGTCATTCCCGCGAAGGCGGGAACCCATCTCCTGACTTGGCGCATAATTGCATCGTCGGGAGATGGAACCCCGCTTCCGCGGGGATGACGGCGAGGGTCAGTAGCGCAGCTTCGGATACCAGTCGGCCGGCCGCCCCTGCGGCGTCAGGTCGAGGATCGACCAGAGCGCGGCGATGTCGGGCGCGTCGCGGGGATCCTGGCCGGGGTCGGCCATCTCCCGTCCCATCTCGCTCATCCAGAAGAGCCGCACCTGATCGCCGTCGCGGCGATAGACGATCAGCGCAGGATATTCGCCGTCGGGCTGGAGCAGGTCGAGATCACGGGCATAATCGTCGCCGATCGTCTGGATGAAGTCGGTGTTGCGCCAGCCCCGCTCCTGCGCGAAGGCGAATTGCCGTTCGACCGGGCTGCGGCTCAATATCTTGTAGGCGACGCGCTGCTTGATGTCGGCGGCATTGCCATCGACCGCGCCGATCCAGTTGGTACACATCGGGCAGGGCCGCTCGCGTTCCGGCCCGTACATCCAATAGTAACTGACCAGCACGTCCTTGTCGCCGAACAGGTCGATCAGGCCGACCTCGAAGCCCTGTTCGTCCTTGAAGCGATAATCCTTTTCGATCAGCGGACCGGGCGGCAGCGCCTGGCGCTGGGCGGTCAGGCGCGTCATGTGGCGGCGAAAGTCGATCTCCGCCGCCAGCAGTTGCTGCCGCGCCTTGGCATAGTCCGCGCTTTCGCCGGGAAATGCCGGCTGGCGATGCGCCGCCATATCGGCGGCCGGTGTCAGTTGTTCGTCCATGGCCTCTCTCCTCCCGCGCCGAACGCGGCGCGGGAGGAGAAGGTTCAATGGTCGCTGGCGGCGAAGGCGCCGATGCCGGTTTCCGCCCGCACCCGCTGGGCCGGATAGCCCGCCTTGTCGACGGCTGCGCGCGGCGATCGGTCGAGCCGGGAGATCAGCCAGATGGCGATGAAGCCGGCCGGAACCGAGAAGATCGCCGCCGAGCTATAGGGGAAAGGCGCCGGGCCAAGGCCGAAGGTGGTGGTCCACACCGCCGGCGACAGAAGCGTCAGGACGAAGGCCGTCAGCAGCCCGATCGTGCCGCCCCAGGCTGCGCCACGGGTGGTGCAGCCGCTCCACAGCAGCGACAGGATCAGCACCGGGAAATTGCCCGACGCGGCGACAAGAAGGGGGGGCGGGCCAGGAAGGCGGCCTTCCGCTGCCCGGACCGACCCCCCGGCAGGCCCCGCCGGCGCCCCCGGCGCCGGGGGGGGGACCCGCGGGCCGGGCGGTTGGCGGGGGGAGGCCCCCCGCCCCGGCTTCAGCACCGTGGCATAAAGGTCATGACTGACCGCCGAGGCCGCCGACAAAGTGAGCCCCGCCACCACCGCCAGGATCGTCGCGAAGGCCACGGCCGAGATGAAGCCGAGGAACGCGTTGCCGCCGACCGCATGGGCGAGATGGATCGCCGCCATATTGCCGCCGCCCCGCAGTGTGCCGTCGGCCATCTTGTAGCCGGCATCGGTGCCGACCAGGATGATCGCGCCGAAGCCGATGATGAAGGTCAGGATATAAAAATAGCCGATCCAGCCGGTCGCCCACAGCACCGACTTGCGGGCTTCCTTGGCATCCGGGACGGTGAAGAAGCGCATCAAGATATGCGGCAGGCCGGCCGTGCCGAGCATCAGGGCAAGGCCAAAGGAGATGGCCGAGACCGGATCCTTGATGAAGCCGCCTGGCGCCATGATCGCCCGACCCTTTGCCGCGGCTTCGGCCGGGGTGGCGCCGGCGGCCTGCGCGGCCGCGCTCTTCACCGCGACCGCGCGGGCGAACAGCGCTTCGAGCGAGAAGCCGAACTGGGCCAGCACCATCAGCGCCATGAAGCTGGCGCCGCCGAGCAGCAGCACCGCCTTGATGATCTGGACCCAGGTGGTCGCGCGCATGCCGCCGAACAGCACATAGAGCATCATCAGCGCGCCGACGATCACCACCGCCACCGCATAGGGCAGGCCGAACAGCAATTTGATGAGCTGCCCCGCCCCCACCATCTGGGCGATCAGGTAGAAGCTGACCACCAGTAGCGTGGAAACCGCCGCGAAGCTGCGCACCGGCGGCTGGGCGAAACGGTAGGAGGCGACATCGGCAAAGGTGAAGCGGCCAAGGTTGCGCAGCCGCTCCGCCATCAGGAACAAGAGGATCGGCCAGCCGACCAGGAAGCCGGTGGAGTAGATGAGGCCATCATAGCCGTCGGTGAAGATCTGCGCCGATATGCCGAGGAAGGAGGCGGCGGACATATAGTCGCCCGCCATGGCGAGCCCGTTCTGGAAGCCGCTGATGCCGCCGCCGGCGGTGTAGAAGTCCGACGCGGTGCGGGTGCGCGCGGCCGCCGCCTTGGTTATCCACAGGGTCAGGCCGACAAAGGCGACGAACATCGCGATCGCCACCCAGTTGATCGGCTGACGCTGCGCCTCCCCCTCCAGCGCGGCGGCGAAGGCGGGAGCGGGCAGCAGCATAAGGGCGAGCGCGCCGGCAAGCCGCGCCCTCATGCGCCATGATCCTTCAGGATCGCGGCCATCTGTGCGTCATGATGGCGATTGGCATAAGCGACATAGAGGCCGGTCAAGGCTATCGCGAGCAGGATGAGGCCGAGGCCGACCGGGATGCCAATCGAGGTGACGCCATCGCCGATCGGCATGCCCAGCAGCGCCTTGTCGAAGGCGATCAGCGCGAGATAGCCGACAAAGGCGATGAAGATGATCGCCGACAGCCACCAGCCCAGCCGCGCCCGCCGCGCCACCAGTTCACCATAGCGGGGATCGGCCGCCACCGCCGCGATCATCGCGGCCTGGGGATCGGCCGGGGCATGCCCTTCCTGCTGCGTCATTCACTCTCCTCTGGTCTTTGCGCCATGCTAACCAGACGCCCCCCGATTGCAATGGCATGGCCCGAGCGCCTATATCTGCACGGAGAGAGACTTGCGGCCTTACTGTTTTATGCACATATGACAGCAAGGCCGATCTGGCCCCTGGGAGATGACATGGCTTCGACCGCGCCGACCGCGACCGCTGATACGCTGAACCTCACGCCGCCCGACCCGGTGCCGGTGGTCGCGCCCGAAAAGGCGGCCGGGCTGGTGCCGATCGACGAGGAAAAGCGATCCAAGCTGGACGAGAAGGTCGACGCCTTCATCGACGATCTGGTCGCGCAGGACGCCAATTCGCCCGCCTTCGGCCAGCGCGTCGACCAGCTGACCAATATGGGTCGCAAGGAAATTGCCGAGGCCGCCGGGCACAGCAACCGCTTCCTCGATCGGCCGGTGCGCGCGATGGACAGCGACAACAAGGTCGGTGCGGACCTGGCTGAACTGCGCCGCACGGTCGAGGATCTGGACCCGGGCAAGCGCGGCAGCCTGACCGCGCCCAAGAAGCTGTTCGGCATCATCCCGTTCGGCAACAAGATGCGCGACTATTTCGACAGCTACAAGTCGAGCCAGACGCATATCAACTCGATCCTGGGCAGCCTCGCCAGCGGCAAGGACGTGCTGATCAAGGATAATGCCGCGATCGACGTGGAACGCCAGAATATGTGGCAGACCATGGGCAAGCTGGAGCAGATGATCCACATCAGCAAGACCATGGACGCGCGCCTCGAGTCCAAGGCGCTGGAGCTGGATTCGACCGATCCGACCAAGGCCAAGGCGATCCGCGAGAGCGCGCTCTTCTACATTCGCCAGCGCACCCAGGACCTGCTGACCCAGATGGCGGTCACGGTGCAGGGCTATCTGGCGCTGGACCTGGTGAAGAAGAATAATGTCGAGCTGGTAAAGGGCGTCGACCGCGCCAGCACCACCACCGTCGCCGCGCTGCGCACCGCCGTGACCGTGGCGCAGGCGCTGGTTGGCCAGCGGCTGGTGCTGGAACAGATCACCGCGCTCAACACCACGACCGCCAATATCATCGATTCGACCGGCGAGTTGCTCAAGAGCCAGACCGCGCAGATTCATGAGCAGGCGGCCAGCAGCACGATCCCGATCGAGACGCTGCAGCGTGCCTTCCAGAATATCTATGACACCATGGACAATATCGACACGTTCAAGCTCAAGGCGCTCGAAAACATGAAGACGACAGTCACGGTGCTGTCGAACGAGGTGGAAAAGTCCAAGGGCTATATCGCCCGGTCCGAAGGCCAGGCCCAGGCCGCCAAGGAAGCGCGCGCGGAGAACCCGCTGTTGAGCGCGATCGAGGGATAAGGATGCGCCCCACCCTGCCCCTTTTCCCGGAGTTGATGGCATGAGCCGGTCCGACCGCGTGCTGGCCGATGCCGAGGCGGTGCTACGCCGCCATAGCGAGCGCGGCAAGAGCCTGACCAGCCGTGCGCGCGAACGGCGCAACGCATCGATCATGCGGCGGCTGGGCCGGATCGCCGGCGCGGCCTTCGCGATCATCATCGCCGCCATGATCGCGGGCTGGTTCATGCCGCTGGGCACCAGTGGCGTGATGATCGTGCTTGGCCTGTTGCTGGTCACCACATTGTTCTTCGCGCTGCTGCCGGGCGAGCGGGCGGTCAGCCCGGACAAGCTGGCCGACAGCGCGCTGACCGCCCTGCCGCTCAAGACCGAAATCTGGCTGGAGAATCAGCGCAAGGCGCTGCCCGCGCCGGCGGTCACCCTGGTCGACAGCATCGGCGTCAAGCTGGAGACGCTGGCGCCGCAGCTCGAACGGCTGGGCGAGCAGGATCCGGCTGCGCACGAGATTCGCAAGCTGCTGGCCGATCATCTGCCCGAACTGGTCACCGGCTATCAGTCGATCCCCGCGCCGCTGCGGCGCGAGGAACGCAATGGCCGCGTGCCCGAGAAGCAGCTGATCGAGGGGCTGTCGGTGATCGACGCCGAGATCGGGCGGATGAGCGAGCAACTGGCGAGCGGCGACCTCGACAAGCTGGCGACCCAGAATCGTTTTCTGGAGCTGAAATATCAGGAGGCGAAGGAACTTGGCGCCTAGCGCCGTCTTCCTTCCTGCATGATCCACCTCACCCTCATCATCGTCGATTTCCTGACGGGCCTGCTGGCCGCCGGCGCCTGGGCGCTGGCCTCGGCCGGCGGCGCGATCGCAGCCGTGGTGGGCGGCGGGGTACTGGGGGTATCGCTGTTCCGGCGCTGGCGACGGCGGGGCTGATGATGCGCCAGAGCCGGCACGTCACGATAGCGAAGACGTGACATTCAATCAGAAGAGCTGATCATCACATTAGAAGCGGTCCAAACAGGATGCGCAACAGCCACGTCCGCGATCAGAGTTTCTGAGGTTCAGACGGTGCGCTTACGTAGCGGTGGGTAATGTTGAACGCGCGCCCACCAGGATCATGCCCCCCTGCGCATCAGATAAATGTCCATGATCCAGCCATGCCGGGCCCGTTCCTGCGCGCGGAGCCCCGCGATCCTGTCCCGCACGACCGCCAGTGGCCCTTCGATCAGGAGTTGATGCGCCATGCCGAGATAGGCCCCCCACCAGATATGGATGCCGGCGGGATCGAGCGCGTCGAAGGCACAGCCCTGATCCAGCATCACGGCGACGCTGTCGCCGTCCGCCGGCCAGCCATCGTCGCGCAGCCGGCGCCCGGTCGTGATGACGACCGGCGCGCCGAGCCGGTTGAGCGGGATGGCGTGGGCGGCGGTCAGCGCCTGCAGGCTGGTGATGCCCGGCACGACGCTTACCCGGATCGCCAGCCGCCTCTCCGCCAGCCGGTCGGCGATCCGCAGGCTGCTGTCATAAAGGGAGGGATCGCCCCAGACCAGCAGGGCAAGGCGGCCGCCATCGGGCAGGTGGCTCGCGATCTGTCCGGCCCAGGCCTGGGTGATGGCATCGTGCCAGTCCTGGACGCCGCCCATATAGTCGCCGCGCGCATCGCGCACGGGCAGGTCGAACTCCACCACGCGCACCGCCCGCGTCAGCACGGCCGCACAGATCGCGCGGCGCAGATCGACAAGGTCGGACTTGGCACTGCCCTTGCGCGGCAACAGGATGAGGTCGGCGCTGTTCATCGCCCGCACCGCCTGGGCCGTCAGATGATCGGGATTGCCGGTGCCGATGCCGATGAGGTGCAGGTCGATCATCATGCGCTCGCGATCATGTGGAAGAAGGAACCGCTGGCCCAGCCGCGCCGCGAGCCGGTTTCCGCGACCGCCGCGCCATCGGCATCGGTCACCCGCATCAGCGGCGCGTCATCCTGGCCCATGATGGTCGAATAATGGAACTCATGGCCGCGCAACATGGTGCCGGCTCGCAGCCCCGCAACAGGCGCCAGCAGCTCCGCCCGCCGATAGCCCAGATGCAGCCGGCGGTCCGCATGGCTGGTGACAAGGCCGAGCAGTCCTGCCATGCGATGGGCGGTGCCGTCCCGGTCGATCAGCGCGTCGCCCAGCACCATATAGCCCCCACATTCGCCATGGACCGGCCGATCCTCGGCATGGTGGCGCAGGCCCGTCAGGAAGTGCTGCGCGCCGGCGATGGTCCCGGCGTGGAGTTCGGGATAGCCGCCGGGCAGCCAGATCAGATCGGCATCGTCCGCTGGCGCCTCATCGGCCAGCGGGGAGAAGGGCATGATCTGCGCCCCGGCCTGTCGCCAGCCTTCGAGGAGATGCGGGTAGAGGAAGGAGAAAGCCACGTCCTGCGCCACCGCGATCCGCTGCGCCGGGGGATCGGGCAGGCGCCCGCCGGCCGTGATGCCGTGCGAGCGGGCCGCGTCCCGAACCGCGGCGAGATCGACCCGCTCCCGCATCAGCGCGCCATAGCGCTCCAGCACCTGATCGAGCCCCTGCTGCTCGCCGGCCTGCACCAGCCCCAGATGCCGTTCGGGCAGGCTGAGGTCCGCGTGCCGGGGCAAGGCGCCGAACACAGTGATACCCGCCGCCGCCAGCCCCGCGCGCGCCAGCCGCTCATGGCGCGGGCTCGCCACGCGATTGAGAATGACGCCCGCAATCGTCACGTCGGGATCGAAACGGGCAAAGCCCAGCGCCGTCGCCGCACAGGATTGCGCCTGTCCGGATATGTCGAGCACCAACAGCACCGGCCAGCCCATGCGGCGTGCCACGTCGGCGGCGGTGCCATGGCCGGCCGCACCCCGACCCGCCACCCCGTCGAACAGGCCCATCGCCCCTTCGGCCACGATCATGTCGGCATCGCCGGCCTCGGCCGCCACCCGGTCCAGCAGCGCGCCGTCCATCGCCCAGCTATCCAGGTTGAAGGACGGCCGGCCACAGGCAACGCGATGGAAGGCCGGGTCGATATAGTCCGGCCCGCATTTGAACGGCTGCACCGTCACGCCCGCGTCGCGCAGCGCACGGAGCAGGCCGAGCGTGACGGTCGTCTTGCCGGTGCCCGATGCGGGCGCCGAAACGAGCAGGCCCGGCACCGTCACTCGGACGACCCGGCATAGCGCGATCCGGCATGCTGCGGCCGGAAACGCCGGTCATAACCCTGCGCGTAGAGGCTGCTTTCGGCAAAATCCGCCGCGTCCAGCGCCGGGCCGACCAGGATGATGGCGGTGCGCTCCATGCTGCCCGCGACCGCCGCCTCGATCGACGAGAGGGTCGCCCGCACGATCCGCTGGTCGGGCCAGCTTGCCCGCCACACGACCGCGACCGGGCAGTCCGCGCCATAGGCAGGGGTAATATCGGCCACCACCTGCGCCAGATTGTGGATCGACAGATGGACGGCCAGGGTCGCGCCCGTCACCGCGAAATTGGTCAGGCTCTCGGCCGGGGGCATGGTGCTGGCCCGCCCCGGCGTGCGCGTCAGGACAAGCGACTGGGCCAGTTCGGGCAGCGTCAGCTCCACCTCCAGCGCCGCGGCCGCCGCAGCGAAGGCGGGCACGCCGGGGGTCACGGTGAAAGGAATGTCCAGCGCCCGGAGGCGGCGGATCTGCTCGCCCATGGCCGACCAGATCGACAGGTCGCCGGAATGGAGCCGCGCCACATCCTGCCCGGCGGCGTGGGCGGTGGCGATCTCCGCCATGATGGCGTCCAGGTCCATGGGCGCGGTGTTGACGATGCGCGCGCCGGGCGGACAATGACCCAGCAGCTCCGCCGGGACCAGCGACCCGGCGTAGAGGCATATCGGGCTGGCCGCGATCAGATCGCGGCCGCGCAGGGTCAGAAGGTCAGGCGCGCCGGGACCGGCGCCGATGAAATGGACGGTCATGATGATGCTCCTTGAGCGATGGCGCAGGTCGCCATGCGATCGGGGGAAAGGCTGCGGGCGGCGCGCAGGCGGGCGCCTTCCCCCGCGCCGGCCAGGGCACATGCTTCGGCGACGCTGCCGGTGCCGCGCGCGGCCAGCGAGGCCGGCGACCGGCTGATGGTGGGCAGGGAGGCTAGGCGATCCGCCACAATCGGGATGAGCGGCAGGGCCAGTTGCGCGGCCAGTTCCGCCAGTCCCCCTGCCTTGTCCGCCAGCGTGGCGAGATGGGTGACGTCCCGTCCGCCGCCGGCCGCCGCCAGCGCCGCGCGCAGGGACGCGGTGGTCGCGCCGGCACGGAAACCGAAGCCCGCGACGATCATAGCGTGACGCTCCACTGCACCACCGGATAGCGCGACCGCCAGCCATGGCGATTGCCGAGCGGCGCGGCATCGGCCAGTTCGATCCGCAGCAGGCTGCCGCCCCGCCGCCCGTGCCAGAGCGCCAGCAGCGCCTCCGACTCCAATGTCACCGCATTGGCGACCAGCCTTGTGCCGAGTGGCAGCAGCGCCTCCAGCCGTTCCAGCAGCACCTGCGACAGACCGCCACCGATGAAGACCGCCTGGGGCATCGGACCATCAGGCAGCACGTCCGGCGATCGACCGATCATCAGCTCCAGCCGATCCACGCCCAGCGCACGGGCATTGGCGCGGGCGCGATCCGCACGGGCCGGATTGGCCTCCACCGCGCAGGCGCGATTGGCCGGATGGGCCAGCAGCCATTCGATCGCGATCGATCCCGACCCGGCGCCGATGTCCCACAGATAGTCCCCCGGCCGGGGCGCCAGCGCCGACAGGGTCAGGGCGCGCACCGGCGCCTTGGTGATCTGTCCGTCATGATCGAACAGCGCGTCGGGACGACCGCTGGCGACCGTCAGTACGGGGCCGTCACCGGCGACCTCCAGCCCGACCGCCACGGGATGGGCGATGTCGGCCGGTATCGTCGCCCCCGCCTCGATCGACCGGATCCGCTCGCGCGGGCCGCCGAGGCTTTCCAGCACATGCAGGCGCGACGCGCCAAATCCCCTGGCCGACAACCAGGCGCCAAGCCCCGCCACCGCCGCCCCGTCGCGCAGCAGCAGCAGCGCCCGCGCGCCGGGCGCAAGGTGCGGGCGCAGCCGTTCCAGCGGCGCGGCATGCAGGCCGAGGCACGCGACATCCTGTATCGCCCAGCCCAGCCGCGCCGCCGCCAGCCCGAAAGTGGAGGGCGCGGGATGCGCGCACCATTCATGGGCCGCCAGATGGCGCGCGATGCTGCTGCTCGCGCCGAACCAGAAGGGGTCGCCCGACGCCAGCACCACCACCGGCCGCCCACGATGCGCCAGCAGCCGCGCGATCCCGTCCGCGAAGGGCACTGGCCATTCGACCATCGGCGCGCTAATCCCGCCCAGCAGCGCGAGGTGCCGGGCCGGCCCCATGACCAGGTCCGCCGCCGTCAGTGCCGCGCGGCTTGCCGCAGACAGGCCGTCCATCCCGTCCTCGCCGATGCCGACGATCGTCAACCAGGGGGGAGAATTCATGTCATCCATGCCCAATATCCTGCTGCTGGGCGGCACGACGGAGGCCAGCGCGCTGGCGGTCCTGCTGGCGGCGCGCGGCATCCGCGCGACATTCAGCTATGCCGGACGCACGGCGAGCCCGCGGGCGCAGCCGCTGCCCGTGCGGGTCGGCGGCTTTGGCGGGGTGGCGGGACTGGTCGCGCATCTGCGCGCGGAAAGCATCACCCATCTGGTCGACGCCACCCACCCTTTTGCCGCGACGATGAGCGCCCATGCGGTGGCGGCCGCGCATGGGGCGGGGATCGCCCATGCCGCGCTGACCCGTGTCCCCTGGACGCCCGTCGCCGGCGATCGCTGGCACGCGGTGCCGGACATGGCAGCGGCGGTGGCGGCGCTCGACGGGCCGCCTCAGCGGATCATGCTGGCCCTGGGGCGCATGCATGTGGAGGACTTCGCCGCCCAGCCCCAGCATCATTATCTGCTGCGCTTCGTCGATGCGCCGGATGCGCCGCCGCCCCTGCCCGATCATGCCCTGGTCGTGGATCGCGGCCCGTTCACGGTGGCGGACGACACAAGCCTGCTGCGGGACCATCGCATCGACCTGATCGTCGCCAAGAATGCGGGTGGCACGGGCGCGGCCGCCAAGCTGGACGCCGCGCGCGCGCTGGGCCTGCGCGTGCTGATGATCGACCGCCCCCTGCTGCCCGACCGGCGGGAATTCCACCGGCCCGAGGATGTGCTCGACTGGATCGCTCATCCCGCCACCTCGTCGGGGATGCCGCGCGGCGTGTAGAGGATCGGCCCGCGTGCCCGCTCGATGATGCGGGTCCGGCTCGACCCGACGATCACCATGGTGCGCATGTCCGCCATGTCCGCCCGCGCCTGCCCCAGCGGCACGATATGCAGTGCCTCCTGCGCGGTGGTGACGGCGCGGGCGAAGAGGATCGGGCGCGCGTCGCCACAAAGTTCCCGCAACAGCGCCAGCGTGCGCACGAACCCTTCCGGCCGGGACGCCGAGCGGGGATTGTAGAAGGCCATGGCGAAATCCGCCTCCGCCGCCAGCCGCAGCCGCTTTTCGATCAGGGACCAGGGCTTGAGATTGTCGGACAGGTTGATCGCACAGAAGTCATGGCCAAGCGGCGCGCCCGCACGCGCCGCGGCGGCCAGCATCGCGGTGATGCCGGGCAGCACGCGAATGTCGATGTCGCGCCAGGGAGCGGGGCCGGCCTCCAGCGCCTCGAACAGGGCGGACGCCATGGCAAAGACGCCCGGATCGCCCGAGGAGACGACGACCACCCGCCGCCCCTGCGCCGCCAGGTCGAGCGCATGGGCCGCCCGATCCAGTTCCACCCGATTGTCCGAAGGATGCAACATCAGCCCCGCACGCGGCGCGACCCGCGCGACATAGGGGATATAGCCCACCA